>JBDSQP010000456.1:0-2875 GCA_039929755.1 Aeromicrobium sp.
AGGCACTGCTGAAAGTCTTCGGCTCGGTCAAGAAGCTTCGAGCGGCAAGCGCCGAAGAGATCGCGCTGGTCCCCGGCATAGGCCTTGCGACAGCGCAATCCATTGTGGAATCGCTGACAAGCAACAATGGTGACCGGGCGCCGTCGGTCAATATGATGACCGGCGAGATTCTGGAGGACTGATGACCGCGATCAAGGAGTTTGTTCTCATCACCGGCATGACCGGTGCCGGGCGCGGGACAGCCGCCAAGGTGCTCGAAAAGATCGGTTACTACGTCATCGACAACCTCCCGCCGCAAATGCTCAGCGAGGCTGTCGCGATAGTCCAGAAATCCGAAGACATCGGCAAGCTTGCTGTGGTGGTCGATGCCAGGTCGCGGCAATTCTTCGGCAGCCTCGTCAAGCAACTCGAGCTTCTGCGCAAGGAAGGCATCAACGCGCAGGTGCTCTACCTCGAGGCGGCTGATGAAGTGTTGGTGCGCCGGCAGGAGGCGGCCCGCCGTCCGCATCCGTTGAGCCTCGAGGGTCGACTGATGGACGGACTCCTTCGAGAGCGTGAACTCCTTCGAATCTTGCGAGGCCGCGCCAATATCGTGATCGACACGACCAATCTCAACGTCCACATGCTCGGCCAGCGGGTACGGGCGGCGTTTGAGGACGAGGACTCGCGTGGGCTGCGCGCCTCTGTGGTGTCCTTCGGATTCAAATACGGCATACCGATCGACGCCGACATGGTCGCCGACATGCGTTTCCTACCCAACCCATATTGGGTCGAGGAGCTTCGCTCGCAAAGTGGTCTTGATGCGCCCGTGCGTGACTACGTGCGCGGCCAGCCTCGGGCCGAGGAGTTCCTCGACCAGTACGAAGGTCTGGTGGCATTGCTCACCGACGGATTCCTGCACGAGGACAAGCACTTCCTAACCATTGCGATCGGGTGTACCGGCGGTCGACACAGAAGTGTGGCGATGTCCGAGGCATTTGCCGAGCGACTGCGTGCCCACGGCGTCAAGACCCTGGTCGTCCATCGCGATTTGGGTCGCGAATGATCTCGCGCCCCAACCATGTCCGCTGGCAGTCCGAAAGTGATCTCAAAATTGTCGCCCTAGGCGGCGGCCACGGGCTCGCAGCCACGCTTTCCGCACTGCGTCGTTTGCCGACCAATCTGACCGGCGTGGTGACAGTCGCCGACAACGGAGGATCGTCGGGACGCATCCGCGACGAGCTCGGTGGTCTGCCACCCGGTGATCTGCGTATGGCATTGGCCGCTTTGTGTGGCGACGACGAGTGGGGTCGGACCTGGGCAGACGTGCTCCAGCATCGCTTCTCCTCAGGAGGTGCGCTCGACGGTCATGTCGTCGGTAACCTCCTCATCGCCGGAATCTGGGACCTGATGGGTGAGGGCGTCGACGGTCTCGACCTGGTCGGTCAGCTCCTTGGTGCTCAGGGACGGGTCTTGCCGATGGCCTCGATTCCGCTGTCGATCGGGGCCGACGTATGCCTTGATGCGTCACCTGGCGAACTCACAAGAGTCACGGGTCAGGTAGAAGTGGCCTCGACCGAGGGCCATGTCGTCAATGTTTGGCTCGAGCCGAATGATCCGCCGGCCTGCCCCGAAGCAGTCGCGGCGATTGATGCTGCCGACTGGGTCGTCATAGGTCCAGGCTCCTGGTTCACGAGCGTCATTCCCAATCTGCTGGTCCCGGGTTTGCGCAAGGCACTTGCCAGGACGAGTGCCAAGCGCATACTCGTCCTCAATCTCGGCGAGCAGGAGGGGGAGACGCTGGGGCTTTCTCCGGAAGGACACCTCGAAGTTCTCGCTTCTCATGCGCCGGAACTTCACTTCGACTATGTTCTTGCGGATACGGGCATGGTTGACGAAGCCGGTATTCTCGTCTCAGCGGCGAAGTCCATAGGAGCCGAGTTGATCAGTGTGCACGTGTCCAAAGGGCCAGGGTCAGTTCTTCACGATCCTCTGCGCCTCGCTGCCGCGTTCCACCAAATCATGGTGCAGGCATAGAGTGTCGCGTACTCATTTTAGGTCTCGGGGAGCGGAATTCACTGCATGGCAATGACGGCGCAAGTCAAGGCAGAACTCGCCAGCACGACCATCACCAAAGTCTGCTGTCGTAAGGCCGAAGTGTCCTCGATGCTTCGATTCGCTGGCGGCCTACACATTGTCAGCGGGCGGATTGTTGTCGAAGCCGAGCTCGACACCGGGGCGGCCGCGCGCCGCCTTCGCAAGGACATCGCCGAGATCTACGGCCATGGCAGCGAAATCCTCGTTCAGCAGGGCAGCGGCATCCGCAAGGGCACTCAATACATCGTTCGGGTATCCAAGGATGGCGAGGCACTTGCCCGCCAGACCGGTTTGCTCGACGGCCGTGGGCGTCCCGTACGAGGACTGCCGCCTCAAGTCGTTTCGGGCGCTTCCTGCGACTCAGTCGCAGCTTGGCGGGGCACCTTTCTTGCGCACGGATCACTGACCGAACCGGGTCGTTCGTCCGCCCTCGAGATCACCTGCCCTGGACCCGAGGACGCACTGGCCCTCGTGGGTGCAGCGCGACGTCTCGGCATCGGTTCCAAAGCCCGCGAAGTCAGGGGAGTCGACCGGGTCGTCATCCGTGACGGCGAGGCGATCGGCGCACTGTTGACTCGTCTCGGCGCCCACGAAACCCTTTTGGTCTGGGAAGAACGGCGTATGCGTCGCGAAGTCCGTGCCACGGCCAACCGACTCGCCAACTTCGATGACGCCAACCTTCGACGCTCGGCCCGCGCCGCGGTCGCCGCCGGCGCTCGCGCGCAGCGTGCGCTGGAAATCCTCGGAGACGACGTCCCCGATCACCTTCGTATGGCCGGCAACCTACGGGTGGAACATC
>JBDSQP010000457.1:0-9396 GCA_039929755.1 Aeromicrobium sp.
ACATCATCCAGATCGGTTGGCGCCTTGTGCAGCCATGACCGTTCCGCGTCGGCACGGGCCAGGAGGAGGAGCTGATCGACGAGCGACTCCATTCGCATCGTTTCGAACAACAGGTCGTCCTCCCTGCCATCCACGCCCACGCCGGCCTTCGACGTCTCCAACTGCACACGCAGGCTCGCAATCGGGCTGCGCAACTCGTGTGCGGCATCGGCGACGAACCTTCGTTGCCTTTCGTCATTTCGTTCGAGTCGATCCAGCATCCGGTTGACGGTTCGGGCCAACAAGCCGATCTCATCGAGTCGAGTTGGTTCTGGAACCCGAGCGTGGAGGTTGGCTCCTGTGATCGCATCCGCTTGCGCACGTATGTCGTCCATCGGCGCGATTGCCCGCCGCAGTGCCTGCCACATGACGAATCCGATGATCAGCATCAGGACGAACAGGCCCGCCGCGCCAATTCGGGTTTCCTCGGCGAGGGTCTCGACGAGGTCGGAGACAGAGGTCGCCACGAAGACCGTCACAGTTCCCTGAGGCGTCTCGACTCCGTAGGCGGTGATCCGATAGGGCCCTTCTTCGACGATCGGCAAGTCTTCGCGTCCGAACGCCACCATCTGTCCGGGCTTTTGCTCGGCGAACGGAAAAAGATTCGACTGGCCGAGACCGACGGTTCCGCTGATGAGTCGCCCACCCATGACCACTTCGACGAAGTACTCGGGGTCCTCGGTTATCGGGAGTCGTTCCGGCAGGTCGGACGCGGCTGCCCGATCGGCGATTTCGGCGGCCTTGAGCCGGACGACCTGATCGACACCGTCATAGACCTGCGCCTTGATGTTGCCCAGAATCGCCATCCCAACGAGAGCGAGGATAAAGGCGACAACGATCGCGGTGATGACCGCGATGCGAGTCCGCAAGGACATACGAAGCCGCCAAGACAAGCGGCTTGACGTCTCGGTCATTCAGGACCGCTCAGCACGTAGCCGCGGCCGCGCAGGGTACGCACTGTCGACTTCCCGAACGGAATATCGACCTTGCGGCGAAGGTAGCCGACGTAGACCTCAACGACATTGGCGTCCCTGCCGAAGTCCGGCCCCCATACGTGGTCGAGGATTTCCTGCTTGGTGCACGCTTTGCCCTGATGCCGCATCAGGTATTCGAGCAACGCGAACTCGCGTCGGGTCAGGTCGATTGATGTTCCACCTCGGCGAACGGTATGCCTGCGAGGGTCGAGAACAAGATCATCCAGGACGAATTCGGGCGGCCCAGCTGCGGCGGTACGCCGCGAAAGCGCGCGACACCGCGCCACGAGGACAGAATAGGAAAAAGGCTTGCGCAAATAGTCGTCGGCGCCGAGATTGAGGATGTTGGCTTCGACCGACTCGCCATCCCTCGCGGTCAACACCAGGATCGGGGTCCAGACACCTTCCTCGCGCAACCGCTTGCATACCTCGGTTCCAGACAACGCCGGAAGCATCAGGTCGAGCACGATCACGTCGAAGTCGTGATCCTTTGCCTCGCGGTAGCCACTCTGGCCGTCATGACAAACCGTCGCCTTGATGCCCTGCGATTCGAGGCCATCGGCCAACGCACGCGCAAGGCGCACTTCGTCTTCGACTATCAGCACATTTAGCACGAACCCATCTCACCACGCGCACTAGTCTTCGGTCATGACTTCGTGGATCTCAGGCCGTGGTGTCCGGCTCATGCTCGTCGCGGCGCTCGCAATCGACGTCGCCTATTGGTCGATCTGGTTCGTCGATCGCTCGTGGCTGGCGAGCGAAACCACTGATGCCTACTACGCCTTCGAGAACGCCTTTCCGCTTGCCGACGCCTGGTTGGGTCTGACGTGTCTGCTCGCCTTGTGGGCGCTGACCCGTGAGTCACCGACCGCGCTTCTGTGGCTGATCGCCGCCGGATCTGCCGGCATGTACCTCTTCGGCATGGACGTCCTCTACGACCTCGAAAACGACATCTACGACAAAGGCGCAGGGGGCCTGATCGAGTTGGCGATCAACCTCATCACCTTGGCATTCTCGGTCATCTCCCTGCATTGGGCCTGGAGCAACCGCGACGCCCTGCTGACCGGGGACTCCGAGCGGGACTCTGCTTGACAAGGCTCTGCCTTAAAAGGAATAGAACCTTATTGGGAATGGTTGTCAACCACATACTCAAGAACAGTGACGCCAAAGGAGCAGCATGAAGGTACGCAACTCGATCCGATCGCTCAAGAACATGCCCGGCGCTCAGGTTGTACGCCGGCGCGGTCGTACGTTCGTCATCAACAAGGCAAACCCGCGCTTCAACGCCCGTCAGGGCTAGAGGGCGAGCGACCAATCCTCATAACTCTGCGTGACGTGCATGCCGAGTTTTTCGTAGAGGCCGAGTGCGCCGGTTCGCGAATCTGTCGCGAGTTCGGCGCGCTCGAGTCCACGTGACCGGGTGCCTTCGAAGGCCTGCGCCAGCAACACCTGGGCGATGCCGTGGTTGCGGTGCGCCTTGTCGACCGCGACATTTTGCACCCAGCCTGCTCGTTCGCCGTCGATCACGTAGCAAACGCCGACGACCTCATCCCCAAGGGTCGCAACGAGCAGGTTGTCCGGACTGAAACCCTCGCGGTCAAAAACCACCGCGCGCCAATCCTCGTATGGAGTGCGCTCTCGCTCGGGCCACTCCCCGAACGCCACCTGGACGACTTCGTACGCCGCTTCGTCCTCTACGCCGGGGACAAAGGGTCGGACCTCGTAGCCTTCGTCCAGCTCGCGCCGCGGGATATCCGCATCGGCGGGCAGGGCCAGCACCCACGACGTCCAGGCCTTCACGTATCCCCTCTGGGCAAAGAGCTCCAGCGCTCCCGAGTCAACCGCCGGTGCACTTTGGAATGCCTTGGCTGCGCCAGAATCACGGAGCCGATCTTCGGACCATTGGCCAAGAGCCGTGCCGATTCCCTGTCCGCGGAAGTCGGGATGGACGCAGACGTCGATGTATTTGCCCATGATCACTTGCGCGAATGCCACCAGTGACTCGCCTTCGAAGGCGCCCAACGAATCGTTGACGAGGTCGAAATTCGGCATCTTCCAGTAGGCCTCGATGTCAGCCTTGTCGAGGTTGGGTTCCCCGACCGTGTCGAGGTCATAAGCGACGCCGACGCGATAGACAGCATCGAGGTCGGACGATTCGAGGGCACGCGAGGTCAGGCGTTCAGGCAACGGCATGGCTCCAGTAAATCGTGCTAAGCGCAATCCGTGCTGAGCTGAGTCGTGATCAGTAGCCGCCCGTGCCTCCGGCGCCGCCATCACTGCCGCCGCCATAGGCGATTGCGAGCACAACCAACCCGACAACGATCAGCGCGACCAAGACACCGATCCACATTTGCTTTGTCATACCGGTCACCACCAAATGGAAGTCAGCCGCGGAGCTGGGCTGACAGCGGGCAGTCGAACGGGTCCCGGGCTCGCAGGCCGACGTTGTTGAGGTAGTCGACGACGATGGCGTAGGACTGGAACAGGCCGACTTCCATGTAGCCGATGCCTTCTGCCTCGCAGTGCGCGCGCACAATCGGCTGGGCCTTCTTCAGGTTGCACCTGGGCATGTTCGGGAAAAGGTGGTGCTCGATCTGGTAGTTGAGGCCGCCCATCGCCCAGTCGACGACTGGGTTGCCTCGGACATTGCGAGACACCATGACCTGACGGCGCAGGAAATCCAGCTTCATCTCCGGTGGGATCAACGGCATGCCCTTGTGCGCCGGAGCGAACGAGGCGCCCAGGCAGAAGCCGAACACCGCCATCTGGATCGCGAAGAAGGCGACCGCCTTACCGAGCGGGAGGAATGTCAGCAGGATCGCGACGTAACTCGTGAGGCGTGCGACGACGAGAAAAAGTTCGAGTCTGCGCCACGGCTGGTTCGAGGTCTTGTCACTCGCGGCACGGATGCTTTCGGCGTGGAGGTTGAGTCCCTCGAGCGTCAGCAACGGGAAGAACAGCCAACCTTGACGCTTGACGAACCAGCCGGCGAATCCGGTGGTGCGCTCGGCGACGATGCCGGGGGTGAACGCGATGGCGCCCGGCCCGATATCGGGGTCGTAGCCCTCAAGGTTGGGGCCCTTGTGATGCATGTTGTGCTTGGTCCGCCACCACGCGAAACTCAGCCCGGCAAAGGCGCCGGCCAGGATACGTGCGGTCCACGAGTTCCATGCCGACGACGTGAACATCTGACGGTGTGCCGCGTCGTGGCCCAAAAAGCCGAACTGGGTAACGATTACTCCGAGTGCGGCGGCGAGGATCAGTTGAAACCAGGAGTTGCCGAGCAGGAAGAAGCCGGCCCAGATCGCGAAAAATGCACCAACGTGTGCACCGATCTGCATCCAGTAGTAAAGGTGTCGGCGTTCTAGCAAGCCCCTTTCGCGCACCTCACTCATGAGGTCGGTGTAGAGACTGACGAACTTCTCAGAGTTCTTGAAGTCTTGAGTGGGTGCCGCATCTGCGACCACAACTACTGATGGCTGTATGCGCTCCATCGTGACGCGCCCCCTCCAGGCTGGACAATGATGAGCCGTTAAGGATCAAAGCGAGAACGTCTCTCACTTCAACTATGTCACAAGGTTGGAGACACGCCGACAACGACTTTTTCGGGCGGAGGATTCCGGCCCCATCAGGCCGTCATACTCATCGCCGCAACCATCACATCGACCTCCGATAGCAACACCTGCTCGGCGGCCGGGCCGAGCGGAATGAAGCTGTCGCGACTTGTGACCCGCTTGATACTGCCGGCATAGCCGCCGTCCACAAGGGCCGCGATCACAGATTCCGAAACACCCCCACTCTCACGGGTTTCGTCGACGACCAACACCCTGTCGAACAGCGACGCGATCGCATTCAATTCCTCTTTTGGAAGCGGCGAGAGCCATTGAAGATCAAGAACGGTGCAGTCGAGCGCCCGTGAGCGGAGCCTCTCGGCGGCACGCAAACTCATGCGTACGCCATTGCCAAAGGTCACGAGCAGGACATCCGGCCCATCTCCGTATGCCCTGGTCGAGCCCAGTCTCGATACACGGGCGCCGGGGTCCGCGGACCATGTGGATGGCGGCTCATAGGCCGCGAGCCAACCCCCGTCGCCGACTTCGTGAAGGTCACGTTGGTGGTAGAGCGCGATGGGTTCGAGGAACACGCACACGCGACCTTCCTCCTTGGCCAGCGCGATGCATTGGCGGAGCAACCCTGCGGCACCTGCGGGATGACTCGGAACCGCGACGACGAGACCCGGAATATCGCGCAGCACCGCGACCGAGTTGTCGTTGTGGAAGTGCCCTCCGAAACCCTTTTGGTAGGCCAACCCTGCAACTCGGACGACCATCCCATTTTCATATTGCTGGTTGGAGAAGAACCGCAGAGTGGCCGCTTCGCCACGAAGTTGGTCTTCGGCGTTGTGGAGGTAGGCAAGGTATTGGATCTCCGGGATCGGTAGGTATCCCGCCAGCGCCGTCCCGAGCGCGGTTCCCAGAATCGTCTGCTCATCAAGCAGTGTGTCGAACACGCGGTTTGGCCCGAAGGCTTTGCGCAGCCCGCGCGTGACGCCATAGACGCCGCCCTTGCGGGCCACGTCCTCACCGAATACGAGAGCCTGCGGCCACGCGCCGACAACGTCCTTGAGTGCGGCGTTGATGGTCTGCGCGAGTGTCAGGTCGCCTTCGTTCTCGGGCAATTTGGTCCCGAACACCGCCTCCCGATGATCAGACACCCGCAAAGCCGCTGCGGCAACGGCCTCGCTCCTGGCTGCGGTGAGCGGTGCCATCACGCTTTCAGGTGAGTCGTGTCGCCGAATGTCACCGATTGCGCGGGCGCGATCCATGATCGACTCACGAACACCCTCATATCGTTCGAGCACCTGGCACGGCGTGAGTATGCCCGCTTCCACCAGTGCCTCGGCCGTTGCGAGCAGGGGGTCCCGCTCGTAGTCGGCGACGATTTCCTGCTGGCTGCGATAGGCCATTTCGGCATCGGAACCGGCGTGGCCCATGAAGCGGATGGTACGGAGGTGCAGGATTGCGGGCCGCCGCTCGGAGCGAACTACGTCGGCAAGCCTCGACGCCGTTTCCAGCAACTCCTCTGGTCTGGTGCCATCGCCCCCCGCATATTCGATCGCCGGAATCGATCGCAACAAGCGTTCGACCCAGCCGTCGGGTGACTTCGTGCTGATTCCGATGCCGTTGTCCTCGCAAACCAGAAGCAGTGGTAGCGGCACACCCTGGTGAGCGCAGTAGGCCGCCGCGTTGAGCGCCCCCGCGGCTGTCGAATGGTTCGCCGATGCGTCACCAAAACTGCATACGACGACGGCGTCGTCGGGCCAGAGGGCCCACGGTTCCCCGTCCGGCTGAGCAGCGTCCTGCCGACGTCCCAGGCCGAAGGCCAGCCCGAAGGCGCGAGGCAAGTGCGAAGCGATCGTCGACGTCTGAGGAATGATGCCTAGCCCCTTGTTGCCGAACACCTTGTGACGTCCACCAGAGATCGCGTCATCCATTGAGGTGGTCGCACTGTTAAGCACATCCTCAATCGGAGTCGATCCCCGAACCTGAGCGGCCCTCGCAGCATAGAAACCGCCAGACCGGTAGTGAAGCAACGCTGGATCGTTCGGACGGAGTGCCATCGCAACGGCCGCATTGCTCTCGTGTCCGGCCGATCCGATCGTGTAGAAGGCCTTGCCCTGGGCCTGCAACCACCTGATCGCAAAATCGAGATGACGACTCTGGAGCTGGGCGTCGAAGTATGTCAGAAGCCTGTCGGGGTCCGCGACCGAGCCTTTGCCGCCTCCCGGTGCCCGCTCACGCATGCGTCGCACGCAGTAGTCGTCAATGGATTCGAACATCGGATGCCTCTCGCTTCTCGTGCCACGTTATCGACCGAGCGAGGCTCAGGGCGCATGACGCGTCAGTAGAGAAGGACGATTCCGGAGTACGAAACTATCGCGACGGTCAGCGTTGACAAAGCACCCAGCGCCACCGGACGCCAGCCAAGTCTTCGCATGTTGGCGAACTTGCAGCCGCAACCGATCGCGAACATGGCTGCCGCCAGCAACCACAGCTGCACGCCGGACGCGACGCTCACGACCTCCACCGGGACACGGCCGGTCGTACGGACCAACGCCATCGCAACGAAGCCGGCGACGAAAAGCGGAAACACAGGCGGATGGGTCGCGGCAATCGCCTGACGTCGATGCCAGATGCCAAGGCCGGCCGCGACCGGGGCGAGCATCAAAACACGCGCCAGCTTGATCAGCACTGCGACGGTGAGCGCGGCGCCGCTGATCTGGCCACCCACTGCCACGACCTGGGCGACTTCATGGATGGAACCACCTGCCCACATACCCGTCTGCGTGTCGCTGAGGCCGAGGAGTCTTGCGAGCAACGGGATGATCACGATCATCGCCGTGCCGAATATCGCCACGAGCGCGATGCCGGCAGCAACGTCCTCCTCATCGGCTTCGATCACCTCGCTTGTGCCTGCTATCGCTGCCGCCCCGCAGATCGAGAATCCGCAGGCGATGAGTACCCGTTGATTCGTAGGCACGCCGAGTCGTGCACCGAGGATGAGGGTGACCACGATGCCTGTTCCAACGATGGCGACGACGAGGGCCAGCACACCGATTCCAAGGCCCGCAATGTCGCCGAGGACGATCTGGAGGCCGAGAAGGACGATGCCGGCGCGGAGGAAACGCCTTGCGGCGAATTCGAATCCGGGAAGCATTCGGGACCAAAGAGCCGGCGGCATCACGCCTATGTTGGCAAAGACGATGCCGAGCACGAGTGCCGAGAGCAGTGGGCTGATCGCGGGCAACAATGCGCCGAGCCCGACTGCGAAGGAGATGGCGATCAGGATGGTCACGAGCCCGGGACCAAGCCGGGAACGCGCCGCCCGCGAACGCGCGACTTCCTGAATCACCATGTGTTCATACTTTCGCGAACTATTGCTCTCCAACAGGCGTCATTCCGCTATCGGGGTATATCGTTGGTGATATGCCCTCGACCTGGCCCGACCTTGCCATCTTCGAACTCCTTGTCGCCGTCGGCGAAAAGGGAAGTCTCAGTGCCGCCGCGCGGGAGCTCGGTATGGCCCAACCCAATGCGAGCCGTTCCTTGGCGAGACTCGAGCGCCAACTCGGCATACCCCTGCTCAACCGCACGCCTGCGGGCTCGACCCTGACCAGGCACGGACAGCTCGTCGAACACTGGGCGCGGGATGCCCTCGAGGCGACCAACAAATTGCTCATCGGCGCTCAGTCGCTCAGATCCGAACGCAGCTCGGAATTCGTCGTCGCGGCGAGTATGACGGTTGCCGAACATCTGGCACCCGCCTGGCTTGCCGAGCTGCTGCGACGCCATCCCGGCACACGGCTGCACCTCGAAATCCAGAACTCCCACGACGTCATCGAGCAACTCCAATCGGGGTCACTCGAGCTCGGTTTCGTCGAATCACCGACAGTCCCCGCAGGCATACACAGCACCGTCGTCGCCTACGACGATCTCGTCGTTGTGGTTGACCCTGATCACCCTTGGACCCGGAAGCGTCGGCCACTGACGTCCCGCGAACTCGCAGCAACTCCCCTCATTGTTCGGGAACCGGGTTCGGGCACCCGGACGACCCTCGACAAACTGCTCAAGGGACTTGATCCGGTTCCGCCGCTGATGGAGCTTTCGAGCGCGAGCGCGGTGAGAGTAAGCGTCGCTTCTGGAGCGGCGCCCGCTGTCATGAGCATGCTCGCGGTCGACAGCGCCGTTCGCGCCGGTGAACTCACCGTCATCGACGTTCCCGACCTCGATCTGCGGCGCACGCTCCGGGCGGTATGGCGAAGCCCCGCCAAGCTCGATGGTCTCGCCCACGAACTCGTCGACATCGCCAGGCGCGCGATCTTCACCTGAGCCAGGCGGGTCAGACTGCGGCGGCCGAATACTTCGACAGAAGCGCCTGGGCGTCGGCCATGATGCGTTCGACGAGTTCGCCAGAGGTGGGGATGTCGTTGATGAGTCCCTGGACCATTCCGACACTCCACACACCGGCCTCGGGGTCGCCGTCTTCGTAGACAGTCTTGCCTCGGGCACCGGACACCAGGGCCTGGACATCGGGGAACGCTCCACCGTCGTCGAGGATCCTGACGACTTCTTCGCTCACCGAGTTCTTGGCTACGCGCGCCGTGTTGCGCAGCGGACGGAACATCAGGACCGTGTCGAGTTCTGTCGCGTCAACGATCTTCTGCTTGATGTCCTCGTGGATCGGCGACTCGGCCGTGCACATGAACCGCGTACCCATGTTGATGCCGTCGGCACCCAACGCCAGCGCGGCAACCAGCGAGCGCCCGTCGGCCATGCCGCCGGAGGCGACGAACGGAATCTTCAGTTCGTCAGCCGCGCGCGGC
>JBDSQP010000458.1:0-7972 GCA_039929755.1 Aeromicrobium sp.
CCGCCACCGCATGCCGCGACCAGGATGATGCTCGCGACCCCTGCCGACATTCGCAGTCTTCGAGTCCTTGACGCATTCATCTGTCTGCCCTCCTTCTTCGCCGGCTCCGATGAGACGGCTTCAGGAACAGACTGCGCGCTGGATGCTGAACGACATCTGAATTGTGCAATGGCGCGATTCAGTGTGCGTTCAGTCGTCCGGTCCTAATCTGATAACAGCCGGTAGGAGACCCCGCGATGAAGGTGCTGCTCGTCGATGACGACGAAAAACTGACCGCTGCGGTCAAACGCGGTCTCCAGCCGGAGGGATTCACGGTCGATATCGCCAGCAACGGGATCGATGGCCTGTGGCGTGCGACAGAGGGAACCTACGACGTCATCGTTCTCGACATCATGCTGCCAGGCCAGAACGGCTACCGCGTGTGTGCCGAGATTCGGGCCGCCGGCAACTGGACGCCGATCCTGATGCTCACGGCAAAGGATGGCGAACTCGATGAAGCCGAGGCGCTCGACACAGGCGCCGACGACTACGTCGTCAAACCGTTTTCGTTCCCCGTCCTGGTCTCCCGGCTTCATGCCTTGATGCGTCGAAGCAACTCGGCCGCGCCGGCCCCAGTCAATGTCGGGGACCTCGTCGTCGATCCGCTCCGGCATCGAGTGTGGCTGGGAGACAACGAACTCTCGGTCACCTCAAGGGAGTTCGATGTCCTCTACTTCATGGTGCATCGCGCAGGACACGTCCTGTCGAAACGGCAAATTCTCGACGGGGTGTGGAGCGATGACTTCCAGGGCGACCCCAACATCGTCGAGGTGTACGTCGCCAGGCTGCGTCGCAAGCTTGAGCAGCGTTCGAGTCGGGCCATCATCGAAACCGTGCGCGGCGCCGGCTACCGGCTGAGTGCGGCCTGACATGGTCCGAGGGGTCCGAAGTCGTACGACGGTTCTGGCGACGATGATCGTGTTCGTGATGCTTGCACTCACCGGCGCCGCACTCGTCCAAAGCCAGAAGCACATACTCACCGGAGCTGTCGACGAAGTCCTGACACGCCAGGGCGCCAAGATCGCCCGCGATCTCGAGGAGGGTGCACCGGCAAAGCCGATACCCGGCCAAGGGGACGACGAATCGTTCGCGCAGGTCCTCAATTCCAATGGCAAGATCGTTGCGGCCACGGCGACGTCGCCGGGAGACCTCAGTCTGCCGTTGCCGAAGGGCAAAAGCGCCAAGTTCCGAACCCTGCGTCCCGTCGACGGGGACGGCGACTTCCGCATCAGGTTGCAACGTCATGCCAATCGGGTGATCCTCACTGCCACGCCGCTCGACGACGTCAATGACAGCGCGGCGACACTCGCCCACGGACTCCTCGTCGCAGTGCCGGGGGCGACCCTGCTCCTTGCCGGCCTGGTCTGGGTAATCGTCGGACGAGTGTTGCAACCTGTCGAGGACATCCGACGCCAGGTCGCCGAGATCAGCGGCAAGAGCCTCAACCGTCGTGTCCCTGACCCGCACACGCGTGACGAAATCTCGCGGCTTTCGCAGACGATGAACGAAATGCTCGAACGTCTCGAGGCGTCCGCCGCACGGCAGGACCGGTTCGTGGCCGACGCTTCGCACGAGTTGCGAAGTCCACTGGCACGAATCATGGCCGAACTCGAGGTGGACCTGGCTCATCCCGAAACAGCCGATACCGGAGCGACATACCGAAGCCTGCTGGAGGAGACCCGATCACTTCAGCGGCTCGTCGACGACCTCTTGTTGCTCGCCCGAAGCGACAATGCCGACCTTTCGACCCGGCTTGAGTATGTCGACCTCGACGACATCGTGATGCGCGAAGTGCAGCGCCTGCAGGCAACGGGGCGAATGGCGGCCGACACGTCGGGCGTGTCCGCTGCGCAGGTGGTGGGAGATCCCTCGCATCTTGCCCGAGCCGTTCGAAACCTGCTCGACAACGCCAGTCAACACGGCGGATCCATGATCACGGTCGCGCTCGTCGAGGACAGCGGCGAGGCGGTCCTCAGCGTCTGCGACGACGGACCCGGCATACCTGCTCCAATGCGGGAGCGGGTCTTCGAACGTTTCGCGCGCATCGACGAGGCTCGCGCGAGCAAGACGAACGGCAGTGGGCTGGGTCTTGCGATCACCCGGGAAATCGTCGAAGCTCTCGGAGGCACGATTGCTGTCGACCCCACGCTTACGCCGGGAGCCCGCTTCGTACTTCGACTTCCGCTGGCAGCCGACCACGAATCCCGGGACGGGTCGGATGCCCTCCGGGGCCCAACTACGATGGCACCATGAGTGACAGGACAAACGCCGAAAAGCTCCAGATCAAAGAGGATTTCGTCGTATGGGTGATTTCGACCAACGACGAGCAAGGTTCGTTGCTCGACCCGTTGCCGTCCGGTGTTGAACTCGTCGACGAAGCCGCCGAGAGTATGGACGCCGTGATCCTATTCGTCGAAGACCGCGAATCCCTCGTCTCCTATCTTGACGAAATCCTGCCCCAATTGGGATCGGCGTCGGCCATCTGGATTTCCTATCCAAAGGGCAACAAAACCAACATCAACCGGGACTCGGTCGGAGATCTCATCGGCGAATACGGTTGGCGCCTCGTCAGCAACGTGTCGCTTGACGAAGTCTGGTCAGCACTACGCCTTAAGCAGTTGTGAGCGCCAGTCGGGTGATCCATATGCCCGGAGGGATCCTTTCGTCGCCGACGACCTGGAACCCGTGCTTTAGATAGACGCCCAGTCCAGGCGGATTGTCGCGGCCCGTGGCACTGTGAATCGGGCGCCCGCCGGCTGAATCGATAACCCGTTGCAGCAAAGCGCTTGCGACACCGCAGCGGTGAGCCGCGGGCGCGACCATCAGCCGATCGATCTCGAGTTCCTGACCACGATCGGCCCACGCGATCGCGCCCAGCAGTTGGACTCCGTCCCACGCGACAACCCAGTTGCCGCGCCAGGCCGCGATGCCGACGGGAGTTGCCTGCATCGGCGGGATGCGATCGTCTCCCAGCAATCGCGCCTCGACCGCATACGCCGACTTCTGCAGGTCGAGGAGGATCCGGGCGTAATACGGATCTGCGGCGGGATCGGGCGACGTGAACAGCATTTGGGCTCAGACTACGACTTCAGCCGGGCCACGTCTCGATACCGATTTCGGGTCGTCCACGAATATCCGCCTGAACGGCCCAGAAACCCTTGCCGCGGGGTCTACCGAGCGATTACGATGAGTCCTTCTGGTGCGTATCACGAAACGAGTTCCTTCATGCGCAACAACATAACAAGAGCCGAAATGCGTCGGCTGCTCACGAGCGCGCGCTACGAAGTACTACCCACGGCGACGATCGAGCAGAAGATAGTCGAGTCGATTCCACTTGGTCATACGCTCACCGTGACCGCGTCGATGGGCAAGGGGTTGCCCGCGACCCTCGACCTCGCTGAACGTCTTGTCGGCCATGGCTATCGCGCCGTCCCCCACCTTGCGGCACGCATGATCAGCGGGCGAAAGGAACTCGAAGACATCGTCGCGCGACTCCTCGAGTCCGGAATCGACAGCGTCTTCGTGCCTGCCGGCGATGCCGACCCGCCCGCCGGGGACTACCTCGGTTCGGTCGATCTGCTCCGCGATCTGACCGCTATGGGAAAGCCGTTCGCGAACGTCGGTGTGACGGGCTATCCCGAATCCCACCCCACAATCAACGACGACATCACCGTCCAGGCCATGTGGGACAAGCGCGAACACGCGACCAACCTCGTCAGCAACCTGTGCTTCGACCCAGCCACTGTGAGTTCCTGGGTCAAGCGGGTCAGATCGCGTGGGGCAGTCATGCCCTTGCTGATCGGCATGCCGGGGCCCGTCGAGCGCACGAAGTTGCTGTCGATGGCTTCCAAGATCGGCGTCAGCGAATCCGCCCGCTTTCTTGCCAAGAACAAGTCTGTCTTCGCCCGTATCGCGGCACCCGGGGGCTACAGCCCGGAACGGTTCATCGAGCGAATTTCGCCGACGACCCGCGAGCCCGCTTCACATGTCGAGGGGCTGCACCTGTTCACGTTTAATCAGGTTGCCGAAACCCATGCCTGGCGCGAGAATCTGCTGGCCGAACTCGCATCCCCGACCGCAGTCAAGCGCTGAACAGAAGGTCGCGCATCGACCGGTCAAGGCCTTGCAGGCCGAGATCGAGTTCGGTCAACGGCAGACCGATCGCCTCCGCGGCATCGTGTGCAAGGCGGCGAAGCTCGTCATCGGAGTCCTGCGCGAGCCATACGACCCGGGTGTAGTGGCGGAAATATTCGTCACGCAGATCCGGGTAACGATCCAGACCGAGTTCCTGGATCACGGTGCGTCTGAACGACCTCACCAGGAAGTCGGTCAGGACATAGGTGCCCGCTTGCTCCTCGAACATCTTGCGCATTCGGTCGGCGCCGCCATAGACGTCGTAGCAGTGCAGGCCGTCGAGACGGCGGACGCCGTGGCGCTCACACACAGCATCGAGCGCGCCATACGTACCGCAATCGGCATACGCAATCGCGACGGTTTCGTAAGTCGCACTCAACGAGACAACCAGCGGTTCGACCTCGCCGGCGATCTGCTCCGGATGGTTATGCAACAGAGGCGGCAAGGGATGAATGTCGACGGACCAGCCGTGCCTTGCAACAACTTCGGCGATTGGTTGGGCGATGGCGCCACACGCGATGACGGCGAAGTCAGCCCTAGCCGGGGAAACTGAGAAGGTCGACAAACCGGTCGTTGAAGTCTTTTCGGTCGGAGAGTTCGACATAGGCCACCTCCTTCAGCAGCGCCTCGGCACCGGCGCGCTCGGCCTTGCTGAGCAGGGTCATCTTGGCGCCTTCGCCGGCGACGTTGCCAGCACTGACAATGCGGAGGACGGGCAGTTTGGGCACCAGTCCGATCCGGATCGCGCTGGCCGGAGTCAGGTACGACCCGAATGAGCCGGCCAGCAGGACCTGCTGGACGTCGTCTTCGGTCACACCCATCTCCTCCAAAAGCAGTGTCCAGCCTGTCGAGATCGCGGCCTTGGCGAACTGGAGCTCGCGCACGTCGCGCTGGGAGATGTACGTCGACTCGCTGACATCGCCCTCGGCGCCGGCCCAGTGCAGGACGAAGACGCGCTCCTTCTCAACCTGAGTCAGCCGGTTGACGAGTTTGGGGACGAGCTCCTTGGCCGCCTCCTCCGAGATCAGGCGACCAGAGTGATCGAGAAGGCCGACCCGAACGAGCTCTGACACGGCATCGACGAGTCCGGAACCGCACAGACCGATCGGGGGGACTTCGCCGATGACCCCGAGTTCGACATCGTCGTCGGTGATGCTGACGACCTCGATCGCACCGTCGGCGGCACGCATACCGCAACGGATCTGGCCTCCCTCGAACGCAGGTCCTGCGGGAGCAGCGGTCGACAGCAGCCGTTCGCCGTCTCCGAGGACGATCTCGCAGTTGGTGCCGACGTCGATGAACAGGCGAAGCCGCTTATCGCGGTCCATGCCCGAGGCCAGCGCGCCGGCAACAATGTCGCCCCCGACATAAGCACCAAGCGACGGCAGGATGTAGGCCGGTGCCGCGGGATGGATGTTGACGCCGAGGTCGGCTGCGCTCACGGCCGGGGTGATCCGGGAACTGAGGATGAACGGCGCGACACCGATCGGCTCCGGGTCGATGCCTAACAACAGGGCGACCATCGTCGCGTTGCCGGCGAGCGCCATCTCATAGATCTGGGTCTGATCGATTCCGGCTTCGGCACAGACATTGTCGGTGAGCTCGGCGAGTGTGTCCTTGGCGAGCTGGGTCAGGCGGGGCAATGTGTCCGGATCCATCATTGTCGCGCTGATCCGGGTGATGACGTCGCCGCCAAAGGACTGTTGCTTGTTGAGCATCGACGCGACCGCGAGAGGTGTGCCGGTCGTCGTATCGAGAAGCGTCGCCACGACCGTCGTGGTGCCAAGATCGAAGGCCAATGCGTGATGGGTCTCCGTGGTGTCACCTGGTTCGATGTCGATCAGTTGCTCGTCGACGATGACTGCCGTGACCTTCCAGTCCGCAGCCCTGATAACCGTAGGTATGCGGCGCAGGGCGTACAGATCGACGTTGAGCTCAAGGTCGTCGATCGCGGCAAGGAGCCGTTCGACGTCGGGAACCTGGTCGGAAAGTGTCGGCTCGGCGAGCTCGACGTAACGCTTCATGATGGCCGGGCGCAGGATGACCTGGCGGCCTACGCCGACCGTCGCCGCCTTGGGGCGGGTCGTCAGCGGTGGGACTTCGATCTTGAGGTCGGTATGAACCGCAGCAAGGCAGGCGAGTCGCCAGCCTTCGTCAAGCTGTTCGGGAGCGAACGCTCGTCGATCGAGCGGCGACACCGGAATCGTTCCGTCAAGGATCTTGACCTTGCACTTCTTGCAGGTGCCGTGACCGCCGCAGGTCGAATCGATCGCGATACCGTTCCAGCTCGCCGCGTCGAAGACGGTGACCGCGGGCGGCACACGTACGTCGCGTTCGGCCGGAGTGAAACTGAGGCGAAGGCGGCCTGTGCCATCCCACTCCTCAGAGTGTTCTTCGACGTGGATCGCTCGAGAGCGTCGCGGCTGATCGGTCATCAGGCTGTTGCGGCCTCCTGGGCCGCCTTTTCGGCGGCCAGCTTGGCGCGGTGATCGGAGATCCAGGCCATACCCCACTCGTCGTTGCCCATCACGACGTCGGCTCCCTTGACGGCGCGCACCATGCGGGGACTCCGTGCGTCCATGATCGCGGAGGTGAGGCCGGAGGCGATCGCCATCGGGAGGAAGGAGGCGCCGAGGTCGTCGCGTCCAGGCATTCCGAAGGAGTTGTTGCCTGCTCCGCAAGTTGTGTTGATGCCCCAGCGGTCACGGATGCCGGACACGGTTTCGAAGAACGACCGGCCGACGGCAGGGTCGGCGCCGATCGGCATCGCGAGTGGATCGATGATGATGTCCTCGAGGGCGATGCCATATTCGGTCGTGGCGACGCGGACGATCTTTTCGACCAAGGCCAGGCGCTTCTCGGGCTCCATCGGGATTTCGTCGTGGTCATTGGGCAGCGCGATGACTGCTGCGTCGTACTTCTTGACCAGCGGCAGGATCGCGGCCATACGGTCGTCCTCGGCGGTTATCGAGTTGACGAGCGCTCGTCCCTGATAGGCGGCGAGACCGACTTCGAGCGCCTCGACTACCGAGGAGTCGATGCAGATCGGCAGGTCGGTGATGCTCTGCACCAACTTGATGGCACGGCCGAGAAGGTCGGGTTCGTCGGTCAATGGAACGCCCATGTTGACGTCGAGAATCATGGCTCCGCCGGCCACCTGGGCAAGGACGTCGCGCTCGATCGCGGACAGGTCGCCCGCCCTCAGCTGGTCCTGAAAGATCCGGCGACCGGTCGGGTTGATGCGTTCGCCGATGATGCAGAACTTCTGGTCGCCACCGATGATGACCTCTTTGGTGGCCGAGCGGATGATCGTGTGCACTGATTGCTCCTGGGTTGGACGGTGGTTGTGCTGAGGGGGGCTAGGCGGACACTTTGGCGCGGCGCTCGGCAATCAGCGCCTTGGCCTTCTTGACCGTTGCCGAAGCATCGGGCGCGTAGGCATCGGCGCCGACCGCATCGGCATACTCCTGGGTCACGGGAGCGCCGCCGACCATGACGATGACCTGGTCACGCATACCGGCCTTTTCGAGGGCGTTGATGTTGGCCTTGAACATGGGCATCGTCGTGGTGAGGAAGGCAGACATACCGACGATGTCGGGCTTGTGTTCCTTGATGGCCTCGATGAACTTCTCCGGCGGCACCTGCACACCGAGATCGATGACGGTGAATCCGGCGCCCTCCAACATGATGTTGACGAGGTTTTTCCCGATGTCGTGAACATCGCCCTTGACCGTGCCCATCAGGAAGGTGCCGACCGTTACGGCACCCAAGTCTGCGAGAAGAGGACGCAACAGGTCGA
>JBDSQP010000459.1:0-6487 GCA_039929755.1 Aeromicrobium sp.
TCGCGGAGGACACTCGTCATTGCCGTGGCTCTCGCAGCCACGGTCCTCGGGGTCGGTATTCCGATGCTTGCCGGTGGGGCGACCCCAACCCTGTCTGCCACGGGTCGTGTCAAGGCAAGCCCGCCGCCGGCGCTCTTCGGAGACAAGGATGTCGCAACCATCGCGTCACCGATCGCTGAGCAGACCACACGGGCCAAAGCCCTGATGGCCACCTGGTGGAAGGCTCACGGGAAAGTTCGCGATGACGCGGCATTCATCTCCTGGGTCGAAACACAGGTGCCTGCGCCCCCCTCGGCCGATCAACGAAGGAAAGAACTCGAAACCGTCAAGGCGCTGGACAGGAAGCGCACGCCGGCGGGGGTTGCAGCAGCGACGTGGTTGGAGACATACGGAAAGAAGGACATCTGGAAGGTCTATCTCCACGATCAACGCGAGCTTCAGCCTCCGGCGACCGGCACGGCCGAGAAGGTCCAGCTGAAGGCGATTCTGACGATGTCGAAAACGGTGGCCGACGCCTTGGGAACGAAATACCAACAATCTGCCCCCTATGTTCTCGACCCGGCGCTTCGTACAGATCATGTGGTCAAGAAGGGCGCAGTCTGCCCGTGTTCATACCCATCGCGCCATGCCACTCGCGCTGCCGGTTCACGCACATACTTGGGTTATCTGGCGCCACGAAGGGTCAGTGACTACCAATGGATGGAAGCCGAAGTCGCTTACTCACGCCTATATATGGCCGGCCACGTCGAAAGTGACATCACGGCAGGAAGCCTTCTTGGCGACATGATCGGCGAGTACATCCTGGTCACCAGCGGCAAGGAACCTGTGCCGTCCTGAGCCGGTCACTCCGGCAGCGAGGCGGGACTGACCTCAGTTCCGTGATCGCGATAGGCCGCGACCACGGTCACGATGGCAAAGATCGGGACGAGCAAGGTCCAGATGGTGGCGTTGGTCGCTACCACTGCTCCGATCGTGAGCAGGGTAAGGCCCAGGGAGCGCCTTGTCGGTCGCACCAATGTTCCGGCCAGGACCAACGCGCCTCCGCCGAGCAGCGAGAGCCCCCAGAACGCGAGCGCGACAGCCGTATCGTTCCGATGCGTGACCACCTCGATCACGCCGAACAGCACAAAGAGGGCGCCGAGCGAGAGTCCGAGCGATCGGCTCGAGGGCATGGCCATGCGTTCAATCGTACGCTCGCTCGCAGCGGGGGCCCACTCGATTGCTCTGCGTCTTTCACCAATGACGAGGACCCCCGCACAGTGCGCGGGGGTCCTCGTCATTGGTGGAGCTGCGGGGAATCGAACCCCGGTCCTCTGATGCTGAAACAGGACTTCTCCGGGTGCAGTCTGCTAGTCGCTTTTCTCAGCCCCGATGCTCACACAGACATGTCATCGACAGGCTCAGCCACGAAAATGTCCCAACCTGGTCCCGTGACGTGACCAGATAAGCAAGTCCCCTAAATGAGACTGGGATCTGGAGCGGAGACGCCCCCAGGCCAGCCCTTCGTCATTCTTGCTTAAGCAGCAAGTGCGAAGTCAGTGCGATTGGAATCGGCACTTATAGTTTTCCAGAGATCGTTAAAGAGATAACCCTGGATCCTCTACCCGCTTCTCCTGAATCGAACGATCAAAGTCGAAACCGTTCAGCCCCTCTTGAGTTTTCAAACCACGCGAACGCGGCACCTTCTACTCTACAGCGTCGGGCACTGCTTCTTTGTTCCGAATCAGGACGCCGGAGATCACGCCTCCGGCGATCAGCAACCCGGCACAGATCACCGTGGCCATCCGGAATCCTGGCGAAAACACGTCAGGGTCGGCAAAGTCGGCACCGGCGATGCCCACTATGGGCGGCAGGGCCGCGACTGCAAGTAGGGACGCCGTGCGGGCAAGCGCGTTGTTGATGCCCGACGCAATCCCAGAATGCGAGGTAGGGGCTGCTCCAAGAACCGCCGTCGTCAGTGGGGCAACAAGCAACGTGAGACCGGCCGAGAAGATCAGAACGCCCGGAAGCACGGACGTCACGTATGGCGCGTGTTCACCGATCCGCATCAGCAGGAGCAGGCCGGCAGCACCGACCATCGGCCCGATTGTCATCGGCAGACGAGGACCTATTCTCTGACCCAGACGACCGGCGCGTGCCGAAAACAGCAGCATCACGATGGCAATAGGCAACAGTGCCACTCCCGACTCGAGCGGTGAATAGCCGGAGACGTACTGAAGTTGCAGGACGAGCAGGAACATCGCACCGGATAGTGCGGCGTAGACCGCAAAGGTGCTGAGGTTTGCGGCCGTGAACGTACGGTTGGCGAAAAGTTCGAGCGGGACGAGGGCATGCGGACTGCGTCTTTGCTGGATCACGAATGCGGCAAGCAGCGCCACGCCCGCAAGTGAAGGCATCACCTTCGAGCCCACGAGGCCGTAGGTCAAAGCGGCCAGGCCAGCTGCGGTGAGCACCGCGCCGGCAAAGTCGATCCGTCCTTCGACCTCGTCGTCCTTGCTTTCGGGAACGTGTCGGAGCGTGATCCATACGACGCCGGCGGCGATCGGAAGATTGAGATAGAACACCGCGCGCCAACTGACTGCTTCGACAAGCCAGCCGCCTAGCAACGGGCCGAATGCCGTGGACACACCGGCCAGTCCCGACCAGGCACCTATTGCTGCACCGCGGTCCTCTTCGTCCATCGATGCGGAGATCAGCGCGAGGCTACCGGGGGTCAACAACGCGGCGCCGATCCCCTGGACGGCGCGGGCAGCGACGAGGACTCCGATCGTCGGAGAGATGGCGCAAAACAAGGAAGCCACCGCGAACCACGCAACGCCGACGACGAAGACCCTTCGGCGGCCCCATCGGTCACCGAGAGATCCGCCCACAAGGATGAGTGCCGCGAGCGACAACGTGTAGGCGCTGATCGTCCACTGCAGACCGGCCACACCGCTACCGAGATCGCGTTCGATCGCTGGGAGAGCGATGTTGACGATCGTGCCGTCGAGGAATGCGAGGCCCGAGCCGAGCACCGTGGCGGCGATCAGCCAGCGACCCTGGGCGCTCTTGAGTTTCACGCCGACCCGAAGAAAAGATCGTGGGCGTTGTTCCACAAGACGTCGCGCAACCAGTCGTCGCCGAGATCGAGGCGGATCAGGCTCTCGATCTGGTGAACGTACGCGTAAGGGATGTTGGGGAAATCCGAGCCGAGAAGGATTTTCGATTGCATGTCGACAAGCCTGGGGCGGAGTTCGGGCGCGCCAGCGGGATCCTCGCTAAGGAAACCAGTGAACGCCATGGTCGTGTCGAGTCGCACATTGTCATAGCGCTCGGCGAGGTCCAGGAATTCCGAGACCTCGGGTGTTCCCATGTGCGCGATGACGAGTGAGAGGTCGGGGTGCCTGCCTAAGACATCGGCGACACCCCCAGGTCCGGTGTGCATGCCGGCCGCAGGACCCGAACCTGCGTGGAGAACGATCGGCGTGCCGCTCTCGGCGAGCGCACCCCATACGGGTTCAAGCAAAGGGTCGCTCGGGGAAAAGTCCCCGACCTGAACGTGGACCTTGAAAACTTCGACGCCGGCCTCGATGAGCTCGGGAACATAAGTCGCGGCCTCAGGCTCGGGGAAGAACGTGCCGGACCACAGACAGTCCGCCTTGTCGGCCGCGAAGTCTCGCGTCCAGTCGTTCAGGAACGGTGCCATGCCCGGCTTGTGCGCATAGGACAAGGCCGAGAAATGCTTGACGCCCATGGCTCGCAATCGGGCAACCCGTTCGTCATCGGCCAATCGATACGCGATGGGCCACTCGCGTCCGAGCAGGGGGCCGGCCGAGTCGAAATAGGCCCAGACCTTGCGCATGACCTGTGGCGGCATGAAGTGAACGTGTATGTCGAAGAACCCGGGCAGCCCGAGTTCCTCGGCGATGCCGGGAAGGTCGGCGTCCGCCTGCCCAGAATCCAACACCTAGTTGATCCCTTTGACGCGCCGCCCGAGCTCGCGGGTCGCTTCGCGATTGGCCTGGCGTTCGGCGAGGGCGTGACGCTTGTCGTATTCCTTTTTGCCTCGCGCCAGAGCGATCTCAACTTTGGCGCGACCGTCCTTGAAGTAAAGGGAAAGCGGAACGATGGTCGAGCCCTTTTGGTCAACACGGCGTTCGATCTTGTCGATCTCCGATCGATTGAGCAGAAGCTTGCGTTTGCGGCGCGTGGCGTGGTTGGTCCAGGTCCCCTGCGTGTATTCGGGGATGTGGACGTTGAGCAGCCAAACCTCGCCGTTTTCGATGTCACCGAAACCGTCGACCAGCGACGCGCGACCTGCACGAAGCGATTTCACTTCTGTGCCGGTCAGAACAAGTCCAGCCTCGAAGGTGTCATCGATGTGATAGTCGTGGCGCGCCTTGCGATTTTGCGCAATGAACTTGCGGCCACTTTCCTTGGGTGCGTGGTCCTTGGACATGAGGCCATTGTTCCATTGATGTCGGCTCCGCCCGTTCAGGGCGTTAGAGCCAACCCATGGGATTGACGGTCGCACCGTTGACGATGACCATGAAGTGCAGGTGGCAACCGGTTGAATAGCCGGTCGTTCCCGAGTAAGCGATCACTTGACCGCGATTGACGTGCTGGCCGACCCTGGCAACGAACCGGGACAAGTGGTTGTAGGTCGTGACGACGCTTTGACCGCGCATGAGGCCGTTGTTGAGAATGACGCGGTTGCCGTATCCGCCGTTGAAGTACTCCTGAATTATTGTGCCGCTTGCGGCTGCCTTGACCGGCGTACCGCAGGGGACGCCGAAGTCGGTGCCGTCGTGAAGTTTCCAGACGTGCAGGACCGGGTGGAATCGCATGCCATAAGGCGAGGTGATCGGTCCGCTCGCGGGGCGTGAAAGAGTGCCTCCGCCGTCGCCGCCCGCATCGCTACCGCCGTTGCCCTTTTCCTTCGCGGCGAGCGCTCGCAACTGTGCGGCCAATCGATTGCGCTCGGATTCGAGTTGTGCCAGTTGCGCTTCGTCGGACTTCTTGGCGGAATTGGCAGACTTCTTTGCCTTTGAGCGAGCGCTGACGAGCTGGCTCACCTCGTCTGCTTGTGTTTCTGCCTGGGATTCGAGGTGTTTGCGGGTGATTAGATTGGCGGCGGATTGAGCGCGCTTGACGGCAACCTGATCGCGAAGCTTCTTCACCTTGTCGCGGTTGAGACCCAGGATGATCTTGGAGGCGTCGAGGTGTTGCATCGTCGCGAGTTGCGCGTCGCCGACGGAGTTGTTGAGGTTGATCCGGTCGTTGAAAGACGTGGGGCTTGCGCCCTGCAAGAGGTCGCTGAAAGCCTGCAACCCACGGTCGCCTTCTTCCAACGATTCGAGGGTGAATCGTTTGACCACTTCTTCGGAACTGGCCAGTGACTTCTTGCCGGCAGCCAACTCGATCTTGGCTTTGGCAAGCGCGGCCTCATTGCGGTTGAGCTCAGCCTGCATCTGAATGTCTTTGGCCTCGGCTACAGCCAACTGGCCCCTCGTGTCGCCCAGGTGGTTTTGCGCAGCGTCGAGGCTCGTTTGCGCTCTTTTGAGCGCTGAGACGGCGGCACCGTATGCCTTGCTCGAAGCCTCGAGGTCTTTCTTCGCACCATTGATGTCGCCGCTGACGCCTTGCTTTTTCTTTTCGAGATCAGACTTGGAGTCAGCCGAAACGGGGTTGGCGAAGGCGGCGGCGAGGGCGCAGCTGAGTACGGCGGCGACCAACGCTTTGCGCGAAGAGAAATACATGACCTCGACCTAAGGGGGAAGATTCTCCGGAGAGAACTGTCGAAACGTGTATGGAATTGTGACCAGTGTGACAGTTGTTACGTGGTTGACCCTAACTGACTTTTACTAAACGTCCAGATATTTGCGGGTCATCACGAGTGTCGGAATCAGGGCCAGCAACAGCGCGAGGGCTGTCGTGTAGCCCATGACTGGTATCGATTCGCCCCAAGAGACCCAGGTCGTGATGTTGCCCAGGTTGTCTCGGAGGTATCCATAGACAACGAAATAGATGAACGCCCCAAGCCCTGCCGAGGCCAGGAATGCCGAGATCAGGGCAGCGATCAGCGACTCGAGTATGAAGGGCAGTTGGATGTGCCAACTCGAAGCACCGACCAGTCGCATGATGCCGATTTCGCGGCGGCGCGCATACGCCGTCATGCGGATCGTGTTAGAGACCTGCAGGATCGCAGCGATGATCAGGAGAAGTGAGGTGCCGAGGGCTGCCCAGCGCATCTTGTCGAGCATTTCGAAAAGGGGGCTGAGGAGTTTGCGGAGGCTGTTGACGTTGCCGACGCCATCCATTCCAGAGACCTGGCTTACGACCCCGTCGAACTTGCGCGCGTCCTTGAGTGTGACGAAATAGGACTCGGGGAATGCGTCCGGGCCGAGTGTTTCGAGTTGCTTCTTGCCGGTGGCGGTCTGGCCGAGCAGGGCGCGGGCGCGATCAAAGTTGTCTGCCGGCGAGCGGATCTCATAGCTCTTGACCTCAG
>JBDSQP010000460.1:0-5420 GCA_039929755.1 Aeromicrobium sp.
GGCCGACCCAAGCACTACTACTCGATTTACCAAAAGATGTTGGTGCGCGATCGCGACTTCGCCGACATCAACGACCTGGTCGGTGTTCGTATCCTCGTGGACACTCTCGCCGATTGTTACGGCGTCCTGGGAGTGCTTCACGCCCGGTGGAACCCGATCCCGGGCCGTTTCAAGGACTACATCTCGGTCCCCAAATTCAACATGTACCAATCCCTCCATACGACCGTCATCGGCCCGCAGGGCAAATCGGTCGAACTTCAGATCCGCACGTACGCCATGCACCGTCGAGCCGAATACGGAGTCGCGGCGCACTGGAAGTACAAAGAAGACGCCCTCGCTGCGGTCAATGGCCAAAAACTCACCGGCGCCGGCCCGGACGGCAGCGAAATGCTGTGGCTGCGCGAACTCCTCGACTGGCAGTCCGAAACTGAGGACTCCGGTGACTTCCTGGACTCGCTGCGCTACGAGATGCACACGGCCGGCGTCTACGCCTACACCCCGCGGGGCGACCTGATCCAACTGCCGGCCGAGGCAACGCCGGTGGACTTCGCCTACGCAGTGCATACCGAGGTCGGACACGCAACGATCGGTGCACGTGTCAACGGACGGCTCGTTTCGCTGGAGTCGGTCCTCGAGAGCGGCGACGTCGTTGAGATCTTCACCTCGAAGGCCCCGACAGCCGCGCCGAGCCGCGACTGGCTCGACTTCGTCAAGAGTCCGCGCGCCCGCAACAAGATTCGTCAGTGGTTCACCAAGGAGCGCCGGGACGAGGCAATCGAACGCGGCAAGGACCTCATCGCGAAGCAGATGCGCAAGGAGAATCTTCCGCTGCACCGCCTGTTCAAGCACGAGTCGCTCGATGCCGTTGCCAAGGACCTCCACGTCGCCGACGTCACGGCGCTGTATGCGGGCGTGGGTGAGGGCAACATCGGCGCCCAGAATGTCGTGGACCGCGTCATCGCCCTGGCCGGCGGCCGCGACGGCGCTGCGGAGGACCTCGCCGAAGCGACCACGATGCCCGGCATTGACGATCGCAGACGCAACCAGGATCACGGAGAAGCAGGCGTTGTCGTCGAGGGTCTCAGCGGCGATGTCATGGTCAAACTCGCCCGCTGTTGCACCCCGGTTCCCGGCGACGCCATCCACGGATTCGTCACGCGGACCGCAGGGGTGTCCATTCACCGGGACGACTGCTCCAACCTCGCTTCGCTCAAAGCCCAGCCCGAACGGATCGTCAAGGTCTACTGGGCACCCACAGCCAAGAGCACATTCCTTGTCGCGATTCAGGTCGAGGCGTTGGATCGTCCGCGACTGCTCAGTGACATCACCCGAATCATCTCTGACCAGCACGTCAACATCTTGTCGGCGTCACTTTCGACCGGCCGCGATCGTGTGGCCAAATCGAAGTTCACGTTCGAGATGGCCGACCCGAAGCACCTGGGCCATGTGTTGAGCGCGGTCCGAACCGTCGAAGGAGTCTTCGACGTCTACCGCCTGACGCAGTAGGCCTAGGAGAAGTCGGCGAGGGCCTTCTGGGCTTGCTCTAGCCAAAGTTGGCGGGCCGCGATCGACTCGCCGATCTCTTTGGCCTTCTTGGCGTTGCCGGCGTCTTCGGCCTTCTTCAGATCGGCGTTGAGATCGTCGATCGCCTTTTGCAGTTTCGACACAGTCTCGTCGGCACGTGCTGTCAGCTCGGGGTTGCTGCGCTTCCACAGGTCGTCACCGGCCGAGCGGATGGCGGCCTCGACCTTGCGAATGCGGCCTTCGAATTCCTTGACCTTGTCGCGCGGGACCTTGCCTGCAGCTTCCCAGCGATCGGAAATGTCGTGCCAGGCCTTGCGTGCGACCTCGACATTCTTGATCGGAAGCAACTTCTCGGCCTCTTCGAGGATCACGAGCTTCTTCTCGGCATTGACTTCGTACTCGGCATCGAGCTGGGCATTGGTTGCATCGCGCGCCTCGAAGAAGGTGTCCTGGGCGGCGCGGAACTTCTTCCACAACTTGTCGTCGGCCCCACGAGGTGCGGACCCGGCCTTCTTCCACCGTGCCATCAGGTCGCGATACTTGCCGGCAGTGACGCCCCAATCTGTCGAGGTCGACAGCGCTTCGGCCTCCTTGATCAGTTCTTCCTTGGCCGCCTGGGCGGCGTCGCGCAATGTTGCCTGTTCACCAAAGTGGGTCTTGCGGCGACGCGTGTAGGTCGTGCGTGCCGACGAGAACCGGTGCCACAAGGCATCATCGGTCTTTTTGTCGATGCGGGGGAGCGCCTTCCACTCGTCAAGAAGCTCGCGCAGGCGGTCGGCTCCGGCCCGCCAGTCGTCACTCTTGGCAAGGGCCTCGGCGAGATCGGCGATACGCGACTTTTCGGTTACGGCTTCTTCGGCCTTGGCAGCACGGGCAGCCTTGCGCTCGGCGCGCTGCTTTTCGATCGCCGGCTGCAGGGCATCGAGGCGCTTCGCCAACGTCTCGAGGTCGCCGACGGCCTGGGCATCGGTGACCAGTGAGCGAACCTTGTCGGCGGCCTTGATTGCATCGTCGGGGGAGAGGGTTCCGGTTTCGAGACGCTTTTCCAGGAGGGAGACTTCAACCTCGAGGCCTTCGAATCGTCGAACATACAGCGACATCGCCTCTTCGGGATCGCCTCCGATCCACTGTCCGATCACGCGTTCGCCATCGGAAGTGCGGACGTAGACATTGCCCTCGTCGTCAACACGACCCCAGGGGTTGTCAGCAGCAGAACTCATGGGCGACAGTCTATGAGCATGCGCGTTCGCCGACGCGTATGCGTCTCGCGTAATCTGTGCGTCGTGCTTCTCACGTCTTTTCCTGCCGGTCCGTTGCAGGCCAATTGTTATTTTGTTTCGCGAGGTCCCGGCACCGGGTGCGCCATCATCGACCCGGGAATGGAATCCCTCGACGGGATCGAAAGCGTCCTGAATGAACACAATCTGAAGCCTTCCGCAGTTCTCATCACACACGGCCATTTCGACCACATGTGGCAGGCGAGCGATGTCGCAGCACGCTATGACATTCCGGTCTGGATTCACCCCAATGACCGGCACCTCCTCGCCGACCCGATGGCCGCGATCTCGAACGAGTCCTCGGCGATGCTCCGAATGCAGTTGGGCATGAGTGAAATTCCCGACTTTGTCGAACCCGCGGATGTTCGCGATGCAGTTGACGGTGCCACGATCGATGTCGACGGCCTGACCTTCACCGTCGATCATGTGCCCGGTCATACTCCCGGCACCGTGGTCTATCGCGTCGACTACGACGGGCCCGAACCTGTCTCCCAACTGATGTTCTCCGGCGATTTCCTTTTCGCCGGTTCCATCGGCCGCACCGACCTCAACGGCGGCTCGCATCCCGACATGCTGTCCAGCCTGTCTGCGGAAGTGCTTCCGTTGCCCGACGACATCGTGGTCTTGCCGGGCCATGGTCCGCAGACGTCAATCGGTCGTGAACGCGCCACCAACCCGTTCCTCCTCGAGTTGATCAACCCGTGAGCAAACTTTCAGGATTTCCCGAATTCCTTCCCGCGGGGCGCAATGCCGAACTGATCGTGCTCGATCACCTGCGCCAGGTCTTCGAGTTGCACGGCTTCGCCTCGATCGAGACCCGCGCCGCTGAGCCACTCGATGAACTACTGCGCAAGGGCGAGATCGACAAAGAGGTCTACGTCCTCAGGCGGCTTCAGGCTGAGTCCGGCGACAGTGATTCGGGGCTGGGGTTGCATTACGACCTGACGGTTCCGTTTGCCCGTTATGTGCTGGAGAACGCCGGCAAGCTCGAGTTCCCCTTTCGCCGTTACCAAATCCAGAAGGTATGGCGTGGTGAGCGCCCGCAGGAGGGCCGCTTCCGCGAATTTACTCAGGCTGATATCGACATCATTGCCAAGGATGAGCTGCCGTTCCACTTCGATGTCGAAGTCGCGCGAGTCATGGCCGAAGCCCTGTCGGGATTGCCCGTCCCGCCTTTGCGTATGCAGGTCAACAACCGCAAACTCCTCGAGGGTTTCTATCTCGGCCTCGGCGTGACCGACACCGCTGCGGTCATGCGCATCGTCGACAAACTCGACAAACTGCCCGGCGACAAGATCGTCGAACTGCTCGTCGAGGCGGGTCTTTCGCCCGAACAGGCCGCAAAATGCCTCGCCCTCGCGCAGATCTCAACCCCCGACGGTTCCTTCGTCGATCAGGTCCGCGTCCTCGGCGTGAGTCATGCCTTGCTGGATGAGGGCCTCACCGAGCTCGCGGAGGTCGTCGACGCCTGTCGCGCTATCCACGGCGTCGAGATCGTCGCCGACCTGCGCATCGCCCGGGGACTTGACTACTACACCGGCACGGTTTTCGAGACTCAAATGGCCGGCTACGAGCACCTCGGTTCCGTTTGCTCGGGCGGCCGCTATGACCAGTTGGCGAGCGACGGCAAAAACACCTACCCCGGTGTCGGCATCTCGCTCGGCGTCTCCCGAATCCTCGTGCCGCTCATCAACAAAGGGCTCGAGGCCGACCGAAGCGTCCCATCGGCAGTTTTGGTCGCCGTCATCGACGAGTCCTCGCGCGCCGTGTCGGACCAGGTCGCCCAACAGTTGCGCGGGCGGGGAATACCGACCGAGGTCGCAGCGACCTCGCAGAAGTTCGGCAAGCAGATTCGCTACGCCGAACGCCGCGGCATACCGTTTGTATGGTTCCCACCGACGGACGAAAATCCTCACCAGGTCAAAGACATCCGAACCGGTGACCAGACCGATGCGCAGCCCGATATGTGGGCCCCTCCCGCGCAAGACCTCCGACCACGAATCAAGGAGCAACACCAGTGATCCGCACCAACGACGCCGGAAAGCTGGGCGCGAGCAACATCGGCCAGCAAGTCACCCTCGCCGGTTGGGTGGCACGTCGACGCGATCACGGTGGCGTTGCCTTCATAGATTTGCGTGACGGCAGTGGTGTCTCGCAGGTCGTCATCCGCGAGGAAGAAGTCGCCCGCCCGCTCCGCAACGAGTTCTGCGTCAAAGTGACCGGAACAGTCGAGGCCCGGCCCGAGGGAAACGCCAACGCCAACCTCAGCAGCGGCGAGATCGAAGTCATCGCCGACGTTGTCGAGATCCTCAGCGAATCAGCCCCGTTGCCTTTCCCGATCGAAGAATTCAACGCGAGCACCATCGGCGAAGAAGTGCGGTTGCGCTATCGGTACCTCGATCTCCGTCGCGAAAACATGGCCAAGAACCTGCGCACCCGCGCCGACGTGACCCGCATCATTCGCGAGGTTCTGACCGAGGCCGACTTCCTCGATATCGAGACCCCGTACCTCACCGCGTCCACTCCCGAAGGCGCTCGTGACTTCCTCGTGCCGGCACGCCTGCACCCCGGCAGTTGGTATGCCCTCCCGCAGTCTCCGCAGCTGTTCAAACAGTTGCT
>JBDSQP010000461.1:0-3604 GCA_039929755.1 Aeromicrobium sp.
CAGGCTCCGCCGGAACTTGTGATCGACGTCGAGGGCAAGGTCGGACGGCCGGGGATTGTGACGCTCCCGAAAGGGTCCCGCGTCGTCGATGCGATTAAGGCTGCCGGGGGCGTGAAAGGTAAGGCAGACATCTCGGTCCTCAACATGGCCCGCAAAATCACCGATGGCGAGCAGATTCTCGTCGGCATCGCCCCGGTCGCAGGGGTGGCCGCCGCACCGGGCGCGCCCGGCACCCACGTGAATCTCAACACGGCAACGGCTGAACAGCTCGACGAGTTACCCGGCGTCGGTCCAGTGACGGCCAAGTCGATCCTCGATTGGCGAACCAAGAACGGCTCGTTCACGAAGGTCGAGGACCTGCTGGATGTGAAAGGCATCGGGCAGGCAACTCTGGACGATCTGCGGGACCTCGTCAGCGTCTGATGATCACTGTTTGACGATGACTGCTTGATGCACGACCTACGAATGGTGTTGCCGGCGCTATGCGCGTGGGCAACCGCAGCCATCGCCGTCGCGAGCACCTCGGTCGTCGCGTGCGGACTCGCCGTGGCCGGGGTGGGCTTGGCTGGTCTGATCTCGCAGACCAGGCGCATGCCGTTCGCAACCGTTGGCATCATCTCGGCCCTCGTGATCGTCAGTGTCGGTGCAGTCACGGCCTGGCGTATGACGGTCATCGCCCACTCGCCGGTGCACGATCTGGCGAACGACAACCACATCGTCACGGTCGAGGCGGTGGTCAACGGCGATGCCCGTACCTATCTGTCGCACGGAAGTCGGCTGGTCATCGTCGAGGCGCTCGTCCGCAGAGTCGGGTCCCGGGATGACTCATTCGCCGATCACGCGCCTGTCACCGTCTTCGCCAACGGCGATACGGCAAGTGCAGCCTCCGGACTGAGCGTTGGTGAAAGTTTCACCGCGATCGGTCGGCTGTCGCCCTCCCAATCGACTGACAAGGCAGCCGAATTCAACGTCGTCCGAATGGGACGTGCGCGTCAGGAGGCGTGGTGGTGGGGCGCGTCGTCAGTCATGCGAGAAGCTGTCACCGAATCCGTCAGCGAGACGGGGACGGAGCCGAGCGCATTGATACCGGCCCTCGTCCATGGCGATGATCAGCGCCTCAGCGAAACTGTCAAGGACGACTTTCGCCGCAGCGGCCTGACCCACCTGTTGGCCGTCTCCGGCACCAACCTGACAATCGTTCTGGTCAGTCTGCTCCTAATAGGCCGCGCGATTGGCGTCAGACGTCGCGGCCAATGGGTACTCGGCGCTGTCGCCGTCGTGGGTTTCGTACTTCTCGCCAGGCCCGACCCCAGCGTCCTTCGTGCGGCGGCGATGGGAACCGTCGGATTGGCCGGATTGGGCTACGGCAAGCGGGGAGGCGTCCGGGCTCTGTGTTGGGCGGTGATCGCCCTGATGCTGGTCGATCCGTGGCTGTCGTGCTCTCTGGGCTTCATTCTCTCCGTGTGTGCAACAGCCGGCATCCTGCTGCTGGCGCCGCATCTCGCCGAAGTGTTTGCGCGCCACATGCCGGGGTGGTGTGCCATTGCCATCGCGGTTCCGATCGCGGCCCAACTAGCTTGCACGCCCGTCATTGCCGCCATCTCAGGACAGGTGTCGATCGTCGCGGTCGTTGCCAACATTCTGGCTGGACCGGCCGTTGCTCCGGCGACGGTTCTGGGGCTTGCCGGGGGAGCGATCGCTCTGTTCTCTCCGGCGGCGAGCCATGTCGTCGGCTTTCCGGCGGGTCTGTGTGCGCGGTGGATTCTCGCTGTCGGTCACAACAGCGCCTCCCTGCCTGGTGCTTCGACGGCCTGGGGAGGCCCATTGTGGTTGCTTACAGTCCTCTGCGTGCTGGCTGCCGCCGGCTTCGTCTGGATCGGTGCTCGGCCGGCTCTGTTTTGCGGACTCGCCCTGGGCCTTGTCGTTTGCCTGTGGCGGCCGCCTACTCCGGGATGGCCACCGGACGGCTGGGTGATGGTCGCCTGCGACGTCGGTCAGGGCGATGCCTCGGTGTTGAATGCTGGTGGGGGAGCGGCTGTGGTCGTCGACGCCGGTCCCGATCCGTCGATGGTCGATGCCTGCCTTCGCAGACTCGGGATCAACCACATCATCCTGATGGTCTACACGCACGGACATGCCGATCACATCGACGGTTGGGTGGGGGTCAAGAAACATCGGCAGGTTGACCAGATCATGGTTGGCCCGACCGGCGGGCCGGGCGGGGACATACCGCGCCACCGGGCCGTGCTCGGTGAGACGTTTAACTTGGGGACGATCCAGTTCGAAGTTCAAAGCCCGATGGAAGTGCCGACTTTTAGCGCCGACAGCGTCGGCGGGTCGGAGGCGAACAACGCAAGCGTCGTCCTGATGGTGACGACTCAAGGAATCCGCATCATGATGAGCGGCGACGTCGAACCCGAAGCCCAGAACCCGATCCTGCGCAACGGCTTCGACGTTCATGCCGATGTTCTCAAGTTCCCCCACCACGGCAGCGCACGCCAGTCCGAGGACTTCGTCGCAGCCGTAGGTGCGCGTGTTGCCACGATAAGCGACGGCAAGGACAACGACTACGGGCATCCGGCTCCGGCGGCCCTCGCGCTACTCAAGAAGCTCCACATCGCCGCCTATCGCACCGACCGGCAAGGGGACATTGCGATCGTTGTGCGCGATCACCGAATTTCTGTCCTGACCCGGTGACTATGCTGGCTCCGTGGCCTCCGCATTCGGCAAAATTCTGCTCATCACTGGCAACGCCGAGTTTCTCTCCGAGCGCACACGCCGCCGTGCAGTTGGAGCCGTCACAAGTGAGCAGCCCGAGTGCGAAGTCGCCGAAGTCGCCGGTTCATCGCTTGCCGTGGGTGAACTCGCCGCATTAGCCAGTCCTTCGTTGTTCTGTACGTCAAGCGCGGTCGTTGTCTTCGACCTGCAAGACCTCGGCGACGCCCAGCAAGAAGAGCTCCTGGCCTATGCCAATCAGCCTTCGGCCGATGTCGCAGCGATCCTGATCCACGCAGGCGGGCAAAAAGGCAAAGGACTGCTCGACAAACTCCGTAAATGCCAGGCCGTGTCGGAGGTCAAGGGCGAGGCGCCCAAGTATGAGCGTGAATTCGCGACATGGGTCAAGGGCGAGATCAGGGACCTTGGATCAACGATCGACGACGATGCGGCATTGTTGCTCGTCAACGCCGTTGGCCACGATCTTCGCGCCCTCGCCGGTGCAGCAGATCAGTTGGTCAATTCGATCGAGCGTGGGTCGCCGGTCTCGATCGACATCGTCAAGAAGTATTTCGGCGGGCGCGCAGAGGTCAGGGGCTTTGAAATTGCCGATGCCGCGATCGCCGGTCAGATCTCCGTGGCACTAGAGCAACTTCGCTGGGCCGAGTCCAACAAGGTCGCCGGTGTCCTGATCACGAGCGCATTCGCTTCGGGAATACGTTCGCTCGCCAAATTGGCCAGCGCACCCGGGGGGATGCGAGAAGGAGACCTGGCGGCATATATCGGCGCGCCGCCCTTCAAGATCCGTGCTCTTCGCGGTCAGTTGCGCGGCTGGGACCAGTCCGGGCTCGCACGCGCATTGTCGGCCGTTGCGCGTGCAGACGTCGAG
>JBDSQP010000462.1:0-2379 GCA_039929755.1 Aeromicrobium sp.
GTGACCACGATGGTGCAGTCTTCGAGCCTCCATTCGCCGACGACCAGGGCCGCTTCGCGGATCGCGTTGACCTCGGCGTGACCGGTCGGATCCGCATCGCCTTCGCGTGTGTTGAACCCTCGACCGATGACCTCACCGTCGTGACTGAACACGATTGCGCCGACGGGAACCTCGCCACGCTCATGGGCTTCGCGCGCCAAATCAAGAGCCTGGCCCATTGCGCCATCCCAGGATGCAGGAGGCCAGGATGGAGGAGTCCAGGTCACCCGATGATCGCCTCGAAGTCATCGCCAAAACCAAGGCGGCGGGCGACATCGACCAAGACGTCTTCGGGATAAAGGTCAGGGTCGTCGCACAGAACACCCAGCTCGATGGCATGCATACCCAGGTCACTCACAATGTCGAGATCGCCGGCCGGTTGCGGATCATCATCGTCCTCCGGATCGGGCACATCGAGGATGTCTGCAACACCGCTCGCCAACGGCCAATCGGTCACGGCTGTGACATCGGACAATAACAACCGGACCTTGGAGCCGAGGGACCGCACGATGACGAAGAACTCGTCGTTGACCGATATGAGCGCCAGCACTCCCACTTCGGAGGGGAATCGTTTGAGGGCGGTCAACAGATCGTCGATGTCCTCGGCCAACGAAGCGTGCAACTCAGCAAGTTGCCACACACCTTCGTCACGATAGGCGGCGACAGCGAAGTCCACATCGTTCTCGGCCACGGAGCCTCTCCTGTTGTGTGTTCTGACAATTATGAGAGTGACAGACGATCAACCCTCGACGCTAGGCTTCGTGACATGCAGGTTCATGTCGCGAATCATCCCCTGATCTCCCACAAGCTCACCGTTTTGCGGGACAAGCGCACCGATTCACCAACGTTCCGGCGCCTCGCCGACGAGCTCGTCACTCTGCTCGCCTATGAGGCGACTCGCGATGTGCGCGTCGAACCGGTCGAGGTTGAGACGCCCGTCGCCAAGACCACCGGCGTACGGTTATCGAACCCCAGGCCTCTGGTCGTTCCCATCCTTCGCGCGGGTCTCGGCATGCTCGACGGTATGCAGCGCCTGCTCCCAACGGCTGAAGTCGGCTTCCTCGGCATGATCCGCAACGAGGAGACCCTCGAGGCCGAGACGTACGCCGAACGGCTTCCCGAAGATCTCGCCGGACGCCAGTGCTACGTACTCGACCCGATGCTTGCCACCGGCGGCACGCTGGCCGTTGCCATCGACTTCCTGGTGAGGCGCGGGGCCGATCACATCACCGCCATCTGCCTGCTGGCCGCACCCGAAGGCATCGCCCGGGTCGAGAGAGAACTCGAGAACATAGGCGTGCCGGTCATGCTGGTGACGGCCGGCCTCGACGAACGGCTCAACGAGCACGGCTACATCGTCCCCGGTCTTGGCGACGCCGGCGACCGCCTCTACGGCGTCGTCTAGCTAGAGGGCGCGGAGGATGTCCTCGACTTTGTCCTTCGCGTCGCCGAAGAGCATCTGGCTGTTTTCGCGGAAGAACAAGGGGTTCTGCACTCCGGCATAGCCCGGCGCCATCGACCGCTTGAAGACGACGACGTTCTGGGCTTCCCATACGTGAAGCACAGGCATACCCGCGATAGGGCTGGACGGATCTTCGGCTGCGGCCGGGTTGACGGTGTCATTGGCTCCGATGACGAGCACGACCGAGGTGTCAGGGAAATCGTCGTTGATCTCATCCATCTCGAGGACGATGTCGTAGGGCACCTTGGCCTCGGCGAGCAGCACGTTCATGTGTCCGGGCAGACGGCCCGCGACTGGGTGAATGCCGAAGCGCACGTTGACGCCGCGATCGCGAAGTTTGCGTACGAGGTCGGCGACTGGGTACTGCGCCTGAGCGACCGCCATTCCGTAGCCGGGAGTGACGATGACGCTGGACGCTTCGCGTAGAAGGTCCGCGGTGTCCTCGGCGTTGATCTCGCGGTGCTCGCCGTAGTCGGTCTCATCACCTGTCGAGGCCACGATGCCGAAGCCGCCGGCGATCACCGAGATGAACGAGCGGTTCATCGCCTGGCACATGATGAAGGAGAGGTAGGCACCCGAGGAGCCCACGAGCGCACCGGTGACGATGAGCAGGTTGTTGTCGAGCAGGAAGCCCGAGGCCGCGGCGGCCCAGCCCGAGTAGCTGTTGAGCATCGAGACCACCACCGGCATGTCGCCGCCGCCGATCGAGGCGACCAGGTGCCAGCCGAGGGCCAGCGCCACCACGGTGACCGCGATCAGCAGGCCGAGGCTCGGCGTGATGACGAACCACACCGTGAGCCCGAAGAACGCGGCAAGAGCGCCGAGGTTGATGACGTTCTTGCCCGGCAGCATCAAGGGTTTGGAGCTGATGCGCGCCG
>JBDSQP010000463.1:0-3343 GCA_039929755.1 Aeromicrobium sp.
GAGGTGACTCCAGTGGATGAAGAGTTCGAGTCGTCGTCTGTCGTGCCCGTGGAGTCCGAGTCGGTATTGGTCGTCGAGTTGTCGCTGCTGGACGAGGCCTCGCCCTGGGCGGCGCACGCGGTGAGCCCTCCGGTCAGGAGCGCTCCCGATGCGGCAAAAGCCGCGAAGTGCTTGCGCGATTTCGCCAGGAGCTGTGCTCGTGAAGTGAGTGCTGAATTGGTCATACACCCAGCGTGGCGGGGGGTCGTTCAGCAGCACCTCAGCGTCACATCAAATGCGGGTCAAATCCTCCTGTGAGGACCCTGAAGAAACAGCCTGACGACGTTGCTGCCGTCGGCGCCTGTGAGCAGTGAAACAGAGCCACCGGTCGATTCGGCGCAGCGCCTGGCGATATCCAGGCCGAGCCCGGTGGATCCGCGATCGCTGCGCCCTCGCATACCGGCGCCATGCGGTATGCCTGGCCCGTGATCGACGACGTCGAGCTGGGCGCCGCCCTCGACCGAGGTCAGCTCGACCTGCAGGGGAGTGCCCTCTGGGGTGTGGGCGACAACGTTTTCGAGCAATGCGTCAAGTGCAGCCGAAAGCTCATCGGCGGTGCAGCCGACCTCGAAGGCGACGGCTGGAGCGACCAAGGAAACGGCACGTCCCTGATCCTCTGCGAGCGGCGTCCAGAAGCCGACACGATCGCGAACCACCTCGCCGGCATCGCACTGGCGGGTTCCATTGCTTTGGGGTAGCCGGGCATTGCGGATGACCGAAGTCAAGGTGCGGTCGAGTTGTTCGACGTGCCTCGCCAGGTCCCGGGTCCGCTCGGAGTCAGGTAGGGCTTCGACATCGAGTCGTATCGCCGTCATCGGCGTCCGTAGGCGATGCGAAAGGTCCGCAATCGTTTCGCGTTCGGAAGCCAGGAGAGACTCGATACGGTCGGCCAGTTGATTGAGAGCCGTGGCGACAAGAGCGACTTCCTGGGCTCCGCGAACAGGGGCCCGCGCATCGAGGTTGCCAGCACTCAGCTCCTCGGCTGTCGCTGCGGTAGCGACGAGTGGTTTCGTCAGTCGTTTGGACACGAGTTCGGCGCACCCCGCCGACAGAGCGATCAAGGCGAGACCGCCGCCGACAATCCAGGCCCATCGTTCGTAGACATCTTTGTTGATCGCGCTGTTCGCTATGTAGGCGCGCACGAGTGCGCGTCCTTCGGTACTCATGGCCATCAACTCGACAACATGACCGTCATCGACGTCGAGTGACTTCGGCTGCGAAACATTGCCAAGGTCATCGCGGTCGCCGTCCTTGTCTCGCTGATCTGCTCCGTGCGGTGACGGTGTCGGCACACTTGCTGGCAGTTTGGCTCCAACCGATGATCCATCGGGAAGCATCACTGTGATCTGTGTGTCGCTACGTGCGTTGACGCGTTTCACATAGTTGGCGCACTGGTTCAAGGTGTAGCGGCTCGTGCTCAGGTAGTCCGCGACTCCCTGGGCGACATAGGTGCTCTCGCGGACGCCGCGATCCGTTGCAGATTGCTTGACTGAAATCGCAAGCGGTACGGCGAACAGGACGAGCACCATTGCCGTTAGGCCTGTGCTGAGCAGAAGAATGCGACTGCGTAGGGTCATGCCGGTCCCACCAGCTTGACTCCGACTCCGCGCACACTGTGGAGATAGATCGGATCCGCTGCCGTCTCGCCAAGTTTGCGACGCAGCCATGACAGGTGAACGTCGACCGTACGATCGCCGCCGCCCCAGGGCAGTTGCCAAACGTCGGCCAACAATTCCTGTTTGGAGACGACCTCACCTTGCCGCTGGGCGAGGTAGTAAAGAAGATCAAATTCCTTGCGCGTCAGTGTGAGGAGCCGGCCGTCGACGGTGACTTCGCGGCCGCGCGGATCTATCGACAACTTACCGATTTTGAGTTCGGACTGTTCCTGATCCCCGGAAGGAGTCCCGCGGCGCAATACGGCTCGTATGCGTGCCTGGATCTGGGCCGCCGAATAGGGCTTGATGATGTAGTCGTCGGCGCCGGCGTTGAGGAGGCGGACGATTTCGCGTTCGTCGTCGCGCGCTGTGGCGACGAGGACGGGGACCGAGCTCACCGAGCGCACCATGGCCAGCACGTCAGCGCCGTCCAGGTCGGGAAGTCCGAGGTCGAGGATCACCGCATCGGGCTGGAAGTCCTTCAGGCGGCCGATGGCCTCCGCGCCGCCCGCGACTGCCGCGACATTCTCACCCAACTGGGTCAGTGCACGCCCCAGCGCTATGCGGATGTCGTCGTCGTCTTCGACCAACAGAATGCGCAACATGAGGAAAGGGTAGCCGTCGAGGCCTGACCCGAAACTGTCTCGAACTCATCAGTTGCGGTCACTGGCGATCATACGAAGGCAGGTCGAGAACGAAAGGCCACGTGGCCGTCGGTAAGGTCGCGGTTATGTCGCAACGCACCCTCGTCCTGCTGAAGCCCGACGCCGTCAAGCGCGGACTCGTCGGCCAAATCCTCGCCCGCTACGAAGCCAAGGGCCTTGCACCGATTGCCCTCGAGCAACGCACCATCGACGCTGCCCAGTCGGACCGACACTATGCCGACCACGTCGATCAGCCGTGGTATCCGCCACTGCGTGACTTCGTCACATCAGGCCCGCTCGTCGCTCTCATCCTCGAAGGCGATGAGGCGATCGCTGTGGTTCGCGAGCTCAATGGCGCCACGGACGGTCGCAAAGCCGCCCCCGGCTCGATCCGCGGGGACTTGTCACTTTCGAACCGCGAGAACCTCGTGCACGGATCGGACTCAGAGGAGTCAGCAGCGCGCGAAATCGCCCTGTGGTTCCCCGGCCTTGACTGAATCGGTCAGCTGCAATCGTTGTTCGCCTATTCGTCGCCTGGAACGGCTCTTATGACGCTGACCGCTCGGCCAGCGTCTTGATGCCGCCACCGCTGGGGTCGTAGTGGCCAGCGGCGGTGCACGCTGTCGCCGAGGTGCAGGACACCCCGGACAAGTAGCTGCCTGTGGCGCCGGTGGGGTTGGGGGTGGTCTGGATGGTCCAGGTGGTGCCGTTCCACCGCTCGACCAACGTCTTGCCGGCGCTACTTCCGTAGTAGTAGCCGACGGCGGTGCAGGCTGTCGACGACGCACACGACACCCCGTCCAAGCGGCTGTAGGCGGAACCGGTGGGGTTTGGGGTGGTCTGGATGGTCCATTTGGTGCCGTTCCACCGTTCGGCCAACGTCTTGCTGCCCCCACTGCTGGCGTTGTGGAAGCCGGCGGCGGTGCAGGCCGTCGCCGAGGTGCAGGACACCCCATTCAATTGACTGTCTGTGGTGCCGATGGGGTTGGGCGTGGTCTGGATGGT
>JBDSQP010000464.1:0-3471 GCA_039929755.1 Aeromicrobium sp.
GGTTCCCCGTCACACAACGCATCGCACGCCACACAGGTTCATCAATCCTCGAGGTCATCATGGTTGCCGGCGTGCTGAAGTATCGGCAGTTCAAGCTGTTCAACAAGATCGCCGAACGGGTCGCCAAGGGTCACATGGCACGACAGATCAAGGACCCCGTCCTTCGGAAGCAACTGACGCCCAACTATGACTTCGGCTGCAAGCGCCCGACATTCTCCAACACGTATTATCCCGCGTTCACCCGCGACAACGTCCGACTCGAGACGATCGGAATCGATCACATCCAGGCCGATGGCATCGTCACGTCCGATGGCAACAAGACCGAGATCGATACGCTCATCCTGGCGACCGGCTTCAACTTGTGGGACGTCAACTTCCCGGCGATCGAGGTCATCGGCCGAGAAGGCCGCAACCTCGGCAAGTGGTGGCGCGACAACCGCTTCCAGGCATTTGAGGGCATCTCGGTGCCGCACTTCCCGAACTTCCTGACGCTCGCCAGCCCGTATGCCTACAGCGGACTGTCCTACTTCACGACGATCGAGTCGCAGATGAAACACATGAATCGCCTCCTCGGCGAGGTCAAGAAGCAGGGCGCTTCCACATTCGAGGTCACCCCGGAAGCCAATGCAGAATTCCTCGATCGGATGACTGCCAGGCTCGGTTCCTCGGTGTTCGCCCTGGGCGACTGCTCGAATGCACGCAGCTACTACTTCAACCAGCACGGCGAAGCGGCGATCCTGCGTCCAACCTCGACCCTCAACGCCTTCCGCGAGGCTGGCAAGTTCCCGTTGGAGGCTTACGCGTTCTCACGCTGACGCCCCAATTTGGGCAGGACCAATTTGGGCTGGCCCCAATTTGGAACATGAGGATTCCCTCATATAAACTAATTCTGTGATCCACCTCACAGACCTCCAGGTCCGACGCCTCGGCGATTGCCGCTTCGATTCGCCACTGGCGAAGTACATCGGCAAGCGCTCTACGAACGAGTACTACGTCGGCGAAAACGACCGCGTGTTGTATGACGACACGGTCGCGATGATCAATGCCCGCGGCCTCCCGCTCGATGAGTTGCCATCGTTCGAATCCGGCGGCCCGCGCAGCACTCTCTTCTTCGAGCCCGGAAACACGCGCGTCGGCATCGTGACGTGCGGCGGCCTGTGCCCCGGCCTCAATGACGTCATCCGCGCAGTCGTGCTCGAGCTGCATACGCACTACAGGATCGACGATGTCATCGGCTTCCGGCACGGCTATTCAGGCATGGTGCCGGCACTCGGCCATGAAACCGTCCGGCTCACTCCTGAGAGCGTCGACAAGATCAACGAGCGCGGCGGGACAGTTCTTGGCAGTTCGCGAGGCGCCCAGGATCCGGTCACGATCGTCGACCGCCTCGAAGAACTCGGCCTCAACATCCTGTTCGTCATCGGCGGCGACGGATCGATGCGCGGCGCACACAACATTGTTACCGAGATCGACCGCCGTGGTTTGGCCATCGGCGTCGTGGGCATTCCCAAGACGATCGACAACGACATACCCCACATCGGCCAGAGTTTTGGTTTCCAGACCGCTTTCAGCGAAGCGGCAAAGTCGATCACTGCCGCCCGCGTCGAGGTCGAAGCGGCCGTCGGAGGCGTCGGCCTGGTCAAACTCATGGGCCGTCACGCAGGATTCATCGCCTGCTACGCAGCACTCGCCAACCACGATGCCGACTTCGTACTCATCCCCGAGGTCGACTTCGCACTCGATGGTGCCAATGGCCTACTGACCTCCCTCGCCCAAAGGGTCAAGGAACGTGGCAGCGCCGTAATCGTGTTGGCCGAGGGTGCCGGCCAATCGCTCCTTGAGGCAAGCGGATCGACCGATGCATCGGGCAACGCCACCCTGGGCGACATCGGCGCGTTCCTGCGCGAGGCCATCGCCAGAGACTTCTCCGATCGCGGCCAACCCCTGACGATGCGCTACATCAACCCGGGCTATGCGATCCGTTCGGTGCCGGCGGATGCATCCGACTCGGTCTATTGCGCGCGGCTCGCACAGACTGCCGTGCATGCCGCGATGTCCGGACGCACCGACATGGTGGTCGGCCGTCGCCGGCACCGCTTTGTCCACGTCCCCATCCCCGTGGTCACCACGGGCGGACATAGCGTCGCGCCCGACGGAGACCTCTGGCTCAGCGTCCTGGAGTCGACCGCGCAGCCTCTCCACATGGCCTGACGCCGAAGCGTTCAGACCATTTTGCGCACGATGGCCAGCGGTGCGTGTTTCATGACTTTGCCGAGGGGCATCCACGGCCAGGTTGGTACGGCGGCTTCGGAGACTTCCTTGTCGATTGCCTTGACCAGTGCCTTGCACCCGGTCTCGGTCGAGACCATCATGCGCGCCTCCTGCTCGACGCCTTCATTCATCTCCGAGGCGATGTAGCCGGGGAACAGAGTGGTGACCTTGATGTCGACGCCCTTACGTCCGATCAGGTCGGACCGGATGCCTTCGGCGAGGTGGGCGACTCCGGCCTTCGTTGCGGCATACGTCGCCATCGAGCTCGGCATACCGCGCATCGCCGACATCGATGAGATCACCACGAGGTGGCCGGCTTTGCGCTCGTAGAAGTGCTCCATCGCGGCTTCGCACTGGGCGAGGGCGGCGACGAAGTTGGTCTGAGCCGTCTCGAGGTTGGCGTAGAACTTGCCCGTACCGATGCGTCCGCCCTTGCCGAGACCGGCGTTGACGATGACTCGGTCAAGTCCGCCGAGTTCGACGATCGCCTCCTTGACGACCGAGAACACCTGATCGTGATCGTTGACGTCGAGTTGATGCACGACCACCTTGATGCCGGGGTTCGCCGCCAGGAGTTCGGTGCGGAGGTCCTCGAGCCGGTCGAGCCGCCGAGCCGTCAACGCAAGGTTGTGACCCTTCTTGGCGAAGATGCGGGCCATGCCGGCGCCGAGACCCGAACTGGCTCCGGTGATGAGGATGTTCTTGCGCATAGCGGGAGTGCCCTATCTATAGGTGATCATGTCGGCCGGCAGATGACCGTGTTCGTTGAAGGAGAGGAGTGTGCGGCCGGAGCGACCGGTCACGATCTTGGTGACTCCGGTGTTGATGAGGACGCTGTTCATCGTCGCCCACAGGGAGGTATCACCGGTGAGGACGTGGGAAACGACAATCGCGATCGGGCCGCCGGAGGTGAACGCAACAGCGCTTTCGCCCTTGCCGGCAACCTCGACAAGGCGGTCGAATGCGGCAAGGACACGGTCTGTGAAAGCGGCGAACGACTCATGTTCGCCATCGCTTTCACCTGCGGCCCACGCCTCGATGGACTTGACGAATGCCAACTGGAATTCGCGCGGGTCCGCGGAGGAGAACCCCGGCATCTGGGCTTCCATGATGGCTTCGTGGTCGAACTCATCCCAGCCGTGATCGACTTCGTAGCCATCGTTCTGCCCCGCAGCTGCCAGGGCGTTCAACGCCGTGTCA
>JBDSQP010000465.1:0-2745 GCA_039929755.1 Aeromicrobium sp.
ATGAGTAGTTCGCGCGAAACCTGCAGCAACTTGTCGAATTTGAGTTGGCTACGCTCTTGGGTGGGCCGCCGGCGCGGTTCAAGGATCTCCACAATCACGGAGCAACCCTATCGAGTAGAAGCGAGACCTGCGTCGATAAGTGGGTGGACCATGTCGCCGATTCCGTCGAAACCGGCTCCGAGGGTCTGTCCGTGGACGTGGCGGAAGTGGATTCCCTCGAGAATCACAGCGAGCTTGAGGAACGACAAACCAAGGTGGAAGTGAATTTCACTTACGTCTCGTCCGGACTTGTCGGAGTATCTCGCCAGTACTTCATCCCGGGTGAGATAGCCGGCCGCTTGAGGCGCATCGGTGACCAATGCCCCGGCCGCGCCGTCCGGCCCTGCCGCGAGAGCCAGTTGCTGGTAAGCCAACAGGATCGCGAGGTCGGTGAGCGGATCGCCGAGGGTCGACATTTCCCAGTCGAGCACTGCCGTGACCTGATCACCACCGTTCGGCAAAGTGTCAACGAGCAGGTTGTCGAGACGAAAGTCGCCATGGACGATCGTCGCGCCCGACTCTTGGGGGAGTGTGGCCTCGAGCCTCGCGATCAACTCGTCCATTCCGGGCAGTTCGCGGCTCCGGGAGGATTCGAGCTGCTTCTTCCAACGCCGGATCTGGCGACCCAGGTAGCCGTCGGGCTTGCCGAAATCGGCCAATCCCACGTTGGCATAGTCAACGCTGTGGAGTGTCGCGAGGGTGTCGACCATGCGCTCGGTGATCGCTCGCGTGCGTTCGGCTCCAAGGAGATTCAGGTCCGCGGCCCGGCTGAATGGGGTGCCGGTCACCTTCTCCATGACATAGAACGGCGCACCGATGATGTCGGGGTCCTGGCACAGGGCGATCATCCTCGGCACGGGTACGTCGGTCGGCGCGAGCGCCGCCATGACCCGATATTCACGGCTCATGTCGTGGGCGGTCGCGAGCACATGTCCGAGGGGTGGCCGACGGACGACGTAGTCGCGCGTCCCATTGCTCACCGAATAGGTCAGGTTGGACTTTCCGCCGGTGATGAGAGTGGCGCTCAGGTCTCCATCGACAACTTCGGTGCCTTGCGCGTCCAACCAGACGCGCAAGGCACCAAGGTCAAGCCCCTTGGGGTCGGTCACGAAGTGCTCAACGTTCGCTCGCCGGCGCTCACGTCAGTCCTTGGGTCCACCAGCGACGTAGATGACCTGGCCGGAGACGAAGCCTGCACCTTCGCTGACCAGGAACGAAGCGGTGTGTGCGATGTCTTCAGGCTGGCCGACGCGTGCGACGGGAATCTGGTCGGCGCTGTACTTGATGAAGTCGTCGAACGGAACGCCCATGCGCTCCGCTGTCGCAGCCGTCATGTCGGTCTGGATGAAACCGGGCGCGATGGCGTTGGCGGTCACGCCGAATTTGCCGAGTTCGATCGCGAGGGTCTTCGTGAAGCCCTGCAGGCCGGCCTTGGCGGCCGAGTAGTTGGCCTGCCCACGGTTGCCGAGCGCCGAGGTGCTGGACAGGTTGACGATACGTCCGTACTTGGCCTCGGTCATGTATTTCTGCGTTGCCTTGGACATCAGGAAGGAACCACGCAGGTGGACGCCCATCACGAGATCCCAGTCTTCGACGCTCATCTTGAACAGCAGGTTGTCGCGCAGGATGCCGGCGTTGTTGACCAAGACGGTCGGAGCGCCGAGTTCGGCAGCGACCTTGTCAACCGCGGCGCTGACGCTCTCGGCATCGCTGACGTCGGCACCCACGGCGAGGGCCTTGCCGCCAGCGGCGACGATGGCATCGACGGTGCCTGCGCACGCGGCTTCGTCGAGGTCCAGGACGGCAACCGCGAAGCCATCGTTTGCAAGCCTCTTGGCAACGGCCGCGCCGATGCCTCGGGCTGCGCCGGTCACGATCGCTGTGCGCTGTTCAGTCACTTGAACTCCTATTTCGGTGAGAATCATGGCGCTGCTAAGCGCTCGCTTAGAAACGTACCGCACCGATATTACCCGCGTACAGAGCGGCGCGAAAAACAGTCCCAAAAAATGCGAGGAAATCCTCATGTTCGTGTATAGTTGAGGAAAACCTCATGTTTATCTAAGGAGCCGGAATGACGCAACTCGATGCAAGCCCCGTATCGACCGGTCCGCGCGAAGTTCTCGCCCATCGTAGGCGCGAGCGGATGGCACGGGTCGCGCCAAAGGGCAATCGTGAGTTCACTGCCCGCGAGCGCGCCGAGATGTTCGTCGATGCCGGTTCCTTCGTTGAGATTTCGCCTTTACGCAAGGCGAACGCAACAGGTGGCAGCGGCGTGGTCATTGGTTGGGGTATGACCAGTGGCCACCCCGTCGTAGTTGCAAGCCATGACGCTGCCGTCGCCAGTGGCGCGATCGGCAAGATCTTCGCCGAGCAGATCATGCGCGCCCAGCGCCTCGCCATCGAAAAGGGCTACCCGATCGTTTACATCAACGATTCCGGCGGAGCCAACATCAACGACGGCATCCATGCCCTCCACGGTTGTGGCGGCATCTTCTACAACAATGTGCTCGCGCAGAAGAAGATCCCGCAGATCTCCCTCATCCTCGGCACGTGCGCCGGCGCCGCAGCCTACTCGCCGGCCCTCACCGACTGGACGATCATGGTCAAGGGCCAGGGACAGATGTTCCTGACCGGTCCGGAGATCGTCAAGGCCGCCACAGGCGAAGACGCCCATCCCGATGACATCGGCGGTTCGTTGCTCCACAC
>JBDSQP010000466.1:0-4126 GCA_039929755.1 Aeromicrobium sp.
GTTCATCATCCCGCCCCTCTACCTGAGGTTCGCTAAGAGCAAGAAGGAGTTGAAGGCGATCGCCTGAGGTCGGGGTCAGCCCAGGTTCAGGTGCTGGCCGACTTCTGCGGCACTCGCTTCGCCATATGCCGTGGAAAGTCGCTTGAGGAATGCGTCGCGCGTCAGCACGTACTCCTGCGTCCCCTTGGTCTCGACGACGCTTGCCGCAATGGTGCAACCGACCTGCGCTGCGCGCTCGAGGCTGAGGCCGGCCGCGACAGCTGCGAGGAAACCGGCGCGGAAGCTGTCGCCGACACCTGTCGGATCGATGGCGATGATGCCCTCGATCGCCCCAACCGAGATTTCGGTGCCGTCGGCCGGGTAGACCTTGACCCCGTCGGCACCGTGCGTGACAACTCTCGTCGTCACGTGGGACTGGACTTCGGCCGTCGTCCAACCGGTCTTCTGTTCAATCAAGGCGGCTTCGTAGTCGTTGCTGAAAAGGTAGGTAGCACCGTCGATGAGTTGACGGATCATCTCGCCGTCGGCCCAGGCGAGCTGCTGCGAAGGGTCGGCAGCGAACGGAAGTCCGAGCTCGCGGCAGGCGTTGGTGTGACGAACCATGCCCTCGGGGTCATCGGGGCCGATCAGGACCAGATCGAAACCGCCTACCTTGTCGTTGAGTTCGGCGAGGTCGATCTTGCGGGCGTCGGCCATCGCGCCGGCATAGAAGGTCACGATCTGGGCGTGCGCGTCGTCGGTCGTGATCGTGCACCTGGCCGTATGCATGCTGGGCGACACGTAAACATGGCCGCAGTCAACCCCGGAATCCGAGAGCCAGGCGCGGTAGCCGCCCTCATCGAAGTCTGCCCCGACCGAGGCAACCAGCACCGGGTCGTGTCCGAGGGCCGCGAGTCCGAAGGCGATGTTCGCTCCGCATCCGCCCCTACGTATGTCCAGATCGTCCACCAGGAACGACAAAGCGATCTTGTCGAGCTGGTCGGGAACGAGGGAATCGGCGAACTTGCCCTGAAATGTCATGAGGTGGTCGGTCGCAACCGAACCCGCTACAGCGATATGCACGGATATAGATTAGAGGATCCCCTCCGCGAAGTCTCACTCGCGAAGGGGATCAGAGGTTTTGGGACCTCAAAGGTGGCTCAGTGGAACGAGTCGCCGCAAGCACAGGAGCCTGTCGCCATCGGGTTGTCGATGGTGAAGCCTTGCTTCTCGATGGTGTCGACGAAGTCAATCGTGGCGCCGCCGAGGTAAGGCAGGCTCATACGGTCGACGACGACATTGACGCCGTCAAAGTCCTTGATTTCGTCACCGTCGAGCGAGCGCTCGTCGAAGAAAAGTTGGTAGCGCAGACCTGAGCAACCGCCCGGCTGAACGGCAATGCGAAGCGCAAGGTCGTCGCGGCCTTCTTGTTCGAGCAGGCTCTTGACCTTCGCTGCTGCGCCGGGCGTGATGTTGATCCCGTCGGCGGGCTTCGCGGTCTCGGTAACCGTCTCTGTGCTGGTGCTGTCGACTGTCATGCTGTGTATCTCCCTGTTCGTGGGCTCGTCACTGGCTTAAACACACCACATGACGAATTGATTCCATGGTACGCGCCTTTAGGGAGACCACGTACGCGCAACGCGTTCTGCGAGACGGGCAAGGCTCACACGCGCATTACCCAGCGACTCGGCCTCCCCCACCAGATCGACCATCGAGTAAGCCGACTCGACGCCCATCGCCCGGGTCTCACGGGATCCGACCGTCACGTGCCCTGCCAGCACGATGCAGGGCCGAGCGGCGGCGGCTGCAGACTGCGCAACACCGTAGACGACTTTGCCGGCCCGGGACGAGTAGTCGAACGTCCCCTCCCCGGTGACCACAAGATCATGTTCTGCGGCCTGGCGTTCGAGCTCGGCGGCTCCGGCAACGAGTTCGATCCCGGAGACTCGCGACGCTCCAAGCACGAGCAGTGCGAAGCCGAGTCCACCTGCCGCACCGGCGCCCTTGTCGTCAGCGATCTTTCGCTGTGACGGCGCCGTGCCGCACGTGGCGACAACAAGTGCGTCAAGAATGCCGTCGACCCTCATGATGTCGCTGTCGTCGAGACCCTTTTGCGGGCCGAATGTCTTGGTGGCGCCGAACATGCCGAGTAGCGGCAGGTCGACATCGGTCGCAATGACGAGTTCGATTCCGTCCAGCAACGCGCGTACGTCGGTCAGGTCGCAATTGGTCACACCGACCATTCCGGCCGGGCCCTGGTCGAGTGGCACGTCGGCCGTTGCACCAAGCGCGGCGAGGAGACCGGCTCCCCCATCATTGGTTGCGCTGCCGCCGAGACCGATGACGATGCGGCGGGCGCCCGTTTCGACTGCGGCCCGGATCGCCTGCCCAACGCCATACGACGTGGCCCTCATCGGTTCGCGATCTGTGACGAGGTGGAGCCCACAGGCTTGCGCGCTCTCGACGTAGACGGTTTCGCCGATCTGCAGCATCGACACGGGAACCTGATTGCGGAGTGGGCCGAGCACAGTCTCGACGAGGGTCTCGCCCCCAAGTGCCTCGAAAAGTACGTCGACGAACCCAGGTCCGCCGTCTGCCATGGGCGCAAGCGTCACCACGTCATCAGGCTTGTGGCGCAACCAGCCCTCCGCGATCGCTCTCGCAGCTTCGGGAGCGCTCAACGTGCCGGCAAACTTGTCCGGCGCGATCAGAATGCGCACTCAGTTGGCGAGGGCTTGTTCGGCGGCCGCAAGCAGCACGCAGGTCGCGAGCCCATCGATGGCCACCGAGAGCTCGTCTGGCGAGGGAAATGAGGGCGCGATACGGATATTGCGGTCGTTCGGATCGTCGCCATAGGGAAATGAGGCCCCTGCCGGGGTCATCGCGATGCCGGCTTCGCGGGCAAGTTGAACCACCCGGTCGGCCGTGCCGTCAGGGACATCGAGGCTGACAAAGTAGCCGCCCTTGGGGTCTGTCCAGGAGCCGACCCCATATGGGCCGAGACGGGACTCAAGAATCGATGTAACGGTCTTGAATTTGGGCGCGAGGATGGCGCGATGTTTGTCCATGAGCGCGTGGACGCCATCGACATCCTTGAGATAGCGGGCGTGGCGCAACTGGTTGACCTTGTCCGGGCCGATCGTGCGCTTGGCAAGGTGCCGGAGGTACCACTCGATGTTTTCGGTCGATCCCCCCATAAAACAGACGCCGGAACCTGCGAATGTGACCTTGGACGTCGACGCGAAAACGATCGGTCGGTTCGGGTGGCCAGAGGCGACGGCCAGCCCGAGAATGTCGGCAGTTTTGGTCTGCTCTTCGGTCAGATGGTGAACCGCATAGGCGTTGTCCCACATGATGCGGAAATCCGGCGCAGCCGTGTCCATCGCTGCCAGCTCAGCTGCAATGGCTTCGCTGACGACCGCACCCGAGGGGTTGGCGTATGTGGGGACGAGCCAAATGCCCTTGACCTGCGGGTCGGCCACCAGGCGCCGTACGGCGTCCATGTCGGGGCCGTCCTGTCGGAGCTCGATCGGGATCATTTCGATGCCGAACTGCTGGCACAGGGCGAAGTGGCGGTCATATCCCGGGACTGGGCAAATGAACTTGACAGTCTCTTCCTTGCTCCAGGGCCTGGGCGAATCGGGCGTGCCCTGGAGGAGCGCATGAACAAGCGTGTCGTGCATCATCGCGAGGCTGGCGTTTTCGCCGGCGATGACCTGATCGGTCGGAACCTGCATGATTTCGGCGAAAATTTCACGCAATTCACCGAGTCCGTTGAGGCCTCCGTAGTTGCGTGTGTCTACTCCTGCAGCGTCCTTGAACTCAGTTTCGCCAGGCAAAGTGAGCAGCTCATTCGAGAGGTTCAACTGTTCGGGCGAGGGCTTCCCGCGGGTGAGGTCAAGGGCAAGTCCTGCGCCCTGCAACTTCTGATAGGCCGCAGTCTGTTCGTCGAAAAGCGCCTGGATTTGGTCAGTGGTGAGGGAGTCGAAAGTCACAGGAACAATCTAACGCGTCTCACCGACGCGTTTCACAGGCCGGGTGCGCCCCAGATGGCCAGCCACCGGTTGAGTTCGGGCTCGACCGGAATGTCCTCACCGATGATGCCCTTCACCTGCAATTCGAGTGCGTTGTCGCGACGGTCATCGCC
>JBDSQP010000467.1:0-6281 GCA_039929755.1 Aeromicrobium sp.
CACGGCCGACATCCAGCGGATGATCATCGGCCGCCGCTTGCTCGAGGACTACAAGCTCTAAATCCCCTCCAAGGACGGAAGTTATGCCGAAAGTCACCCCGGTCTTTTCACTCGACTACCCGCAATCGCTCGGCACGTTTGACCAGTACGCCGCGGCCCAGAAGGCCGTCGACTATCTGTCGGACAATGAATTTCCGGTGCAGAACTGCCTCATTGTCGGCACGGACCTCAAGCAGATCGAACGCGTAACAGGTCGATTGACCTACGGCCGTGTTGCGGGTGCCGGTGCGGCATCCGGGGCCTGGCTCGGCCTCCTGATCGGCCTGATCTTCAGCCTGTTCTCCGACAAGAACAACAGCGTCGCCACAGTACTGAGCACCGTGTTGATGGGGCTGGTCTTCGGCCTCGTCTGGGCCATCCTTGGCTATGCGGCCACACGTGGCCAGCGCGACTTCAGCTCGGTCAAACAGGTCGTGGCGACCAAGTACGAAGTTCTGGTTGAGCACAAGTTCCTCGTCACCGCACAGGAACTGCTCAACAAGATGCCCGGCCGCGATCCGTTCGCCGGCTGATCGGGACACGATGAGCAAGACGACTGCACCCTCTAAAACGAACGGGGGCAACTTCTTCGAAGATTTTGTCGTCGGAGATGTTCTCGTGCATCCGACACCCCGGACCGTGACCGAGGGGGACCGAGCGCTCTACGGTTCCCTCTATCCGACGCGGTTCGCCGTGCCGTCCTCAGTGGAGTTCGCCGCGAACGTCGGTCTCGCGCCCGCGCCGGTCGAGGACCTGATCGCGTTCCACATCGCGTTCGGCAAGACCGTCCCTGACATCTCGCTCAATGCGATCGCCAATCTCGGTTAAGCAGAGTGTCGCTTCCACCTGCCGGTCGTGCCGGGCGACACTCTCAGCACACGGTCCGAGGTCATTGGGCTCAAGCAGAACTCCAATGGCAAGAGCGGCGTCGTCTACGTGCGCTCGACGGCAACCAATCAACACGGTGAGGTCGCCCTCGAGTGGGCCCGGTGGGTCATGGTGCACAAGCGGGATGTTGAAGCGCCTGCGCCCGAGACCGTCTTACCCGATCTTGCGTCGACAGTTGCTGCCGAGGACCTGATCATTCCGGCCGGGCTGGACTTCACGAACTATGACTTCGCGGCGGCCGGCGAGGCTCATCGTTGGGGCGACTACGAAGTGGGCGAGAAGATCGACCACGTCGACGGCGTCACCCTCACCGATCCCGAGCACATGCTGGCCACACGACTGTGGCAGAACACGGCGAAGGTCCACTTCAACACTGAGGCTCGCCCTGACGGCACGCGGCTCGTCTACGGTGGCCACATCATTTCGATGGCGCGCGCGCTGTCCTTCAACGGCTTGGCCAACGCTCAGTTGATCTCCGCGATCAACGCAGGAGCGCATGCCGCGCCCGCCCTCGCCGGTGACACTGTCTATGCCTGGTCCGAAGTGCTCGACCGGGCCGAGACGCCTGCGCCGGGGGTCGGGGCGTTGCGCCTGCGACTCGTCGCCACCAAGGGACGCGACACCTCGATGACATTGCGAGACGCGAACGGGAAGTACGCCGCAGGCGTTCTGCTCGATCTCGACTACTGGACCCTGATCCCGAGTTGATCCGGTGACGTCGACGTCCGGCCGCCTGTTCCTCATCCGCCACGGTGAGACCGACTGGAGCGCGAGCGGTCGGCATACGTCGGTGACCGATCTCGATCTCAACGAGGCCGGCGTCGCTGCCGCCGAAGGCCTCAGGTCGCGGCTTCTGGGGACCGAATTCGCACAGGTCCTGACGAGTCCACGCCTGCGCGCCCGCAGGACGGCGACAGTCGCCGGGTTCCCCGACGCGCAGGTCGACGACGATCTCGCGGAATGGAACTACGGCGAGTACGAAGGTGTTACCACCGTTGAAATCCGCAAGACCATTCCGGGCTGGACGATCTGGACCCATCCGTGTCCCGGAGGAGAAACAGCGGTCGAAGTCAGTGCCCGACTCGACCGGGTCGTCGCGAAGGCACGATCGATCGACGGGCGGACGGCGGTTTTTGCCCACGGTCATTCCCTACGTGCACTTGCCGTGCGCTGGCTGGGATTGCCCGTCACGGATGGACGCCTGTTCGACCTGGATACCGCGACGATTTCGATGCTCGACTTCGAGCGCGAGACGCCGGTCGTCTTGCGCTGGAATACGTAATCGACCGTTCGCGGCAGGCGATAGTCTGACGCCGTGCGCATCGACCTACATACCCACTCCGACCGCTCCGATGGCACTGACAGTCCGACCGAACTGATCGAAAAGGCCAAGGCCACCGGCCTCGACGTCGTGGCGATCACTGATCACGACACGACACAGGGTTGGCGCGAAGCATCGCGTGCGGCGAAACGCGTCGGCATCCGGCTCGTCAAGGGCATGGAGATGTCATGCAGGCTCGGCGGCAAGAGCGTCCACCTTCTTTGCTATGAATTCGATCCGAACGATCGCGCCCTCAACGAAGAACTCAAGCGCGTCATCGATGGTCGAAACGGCCGACTTCCCGCGACGCTCGACCGCTTGCACCGCCTCGGTATCAATATTGAAGCCGCGGACGTACGCCGATGGTCAGGCAATGCTTCGTCGTTGGGCCGGCCGCACGTCGCCGATGCGCTCGTCGAACTCGGCATCGTCGCCAACCGCGATGAGGCATTCGATCGTTTCCTGATGCCCGGACGCCCCGCATACGTCGACCGCTATGCAACCGACCTCCTTGAAGGAATTGCGCTGGTGAGGGGCGCCGGCGGGATCCCCGTTATTGCGCATCCTTGGTCGCGGGGGAGCCACCGGGTGCTGACGGCGCACAAATTCGTCGACCTCAAGGAGGCCGGGCTTGCGGGTTTGGAGGTCGATCACAACGATCACGACGCAGAGCAGCGAGCCAGCCTGCGCCAGATCGCGCGCGAGCTCGACCTCATACAGACCGGCTCGAGCGACTATCACGGAACCGGCAAGATCGACTTCGACCTGGGTTGCAACCTGACCGCGCCGAACCAGTTCGAAGCCCTCCTTCACCGCTGAGCCGCGACCTCAGGTCGGCGATCAGGACGTCCTCACCAGACCCAGAACTTGAGGAGCGCTTCGGCGGTTGCCTCAGTGTTCTCGATCGCGGGCGAATGGGCTGCCGCGGGAATGACCACGATCTCGACCCCCAGACGCTCGGCCATTCTCGCCTGAACCTTGTGGGGCCATGCGTCGTCGTTCTTGCCGCGGCCGACCCACTTCAGTATGTCGAGGGCAATCACTTCGTCCAGATGGTCCGGCGCGTCGATCAGCAGTTGGGTCATGGCCTTGAGCGATTCGGGGTAGTTGGCTGCGAATCGTTTTGCCAGAAAGGCAGCGATCTCCGGTGGACGATCGATCCCGGTCATCTTCTCGCGGTATTCGTGAATCGTGGCCAGCGGTACATTGCCGATCGCGTTGACGAACATCGTCAGCGGGCGTACCTCGTCGTCGCCGCCTCCGATTGCGCCCGGGCCCGAGCACAGCAGGGAGATGCTCTTCCAGGCCGAGACCTCCGCGACGGCTGCGGTCTGCGCAACGAGTCCGCCGAACGAATGCCCCAGAAGATGACTTGAGTCGTGACCTGAAGCGGCGCGTACGGCGAGCGAGTCAGAGGCAAAGCCAGCAAGCGTGTAGTCGCCGCCGGGTTGGCCGGCGGTCTCATACTGGCCGCGCTGGTCGTAGGTGGTGACGTGGAAGCCGGCGTCGGCGAGCAGGGGCATCAGCGGCGTGAAGTCTTCCTTGCTGCCGGTCCATCCAGTGATGAGCAGGATATGACCGAGGATGTCCTTCGATGGCTTCGCCTCCAGACCCGCGAACGTGCCGCGGTCTGTCTCGATCGAGACGCGAGCAACACCGTCAGGCAGCGCCAGAGTGCGAGGAACACTCATGCTCAGCGGCCCATCTTGGCCAGACGTGCAACGAGCGACTTCGGTACATACTGCGCCAGGGCAGCAAGAATCTTGTAGCGGATCGACGGGATCGAGACGGCCTTCCCCTTGTCGAGGTCCTTGAGCGAAGACTTGACGACCTTGTCCGCCTTGAGCCACATCCAACGAGGGATGTCGTCCGTCGAGGCTCCCATGCGCTGATGGAATTCGGTATGCGTGAACCCGGGGCACACTGCCATGACGGTGACACCAGCGTCGGCATACTGCAGATTGGCCCAGCGGCTGAGGTTGACGATCCACATCTTGTGAGCCGAATAGGTGCCGCGCGGTGTGAATGCCGCGACACTCGCGACGTTGATGATCTTGCCGCGACCCCGACCGACCATCGACTTGATGGCTGCGTCGGTGAGGTGCATCGGCGCACGCACCATGAGGTCGAGCTGGTGGTCCTCATCGGCCATGTCGGTTGTGCCGAACCAACCCGCGAGCGAAGATCCGGCGTTGTTGATCAACAGGTCGATCGGCTTGCTCGTGTCCGTCACCGCATTGGCAACGGTTTGAACGCCTTCGACTGTGGCCAGATCGGCGCCGATCACGTCGACCTGGATGTGGTGCTTCTTGCTGAGATCGGCAGCGATGCCGTCAAGGCGCGTGGTGTCGCGGGCCACCAGGGTGAGGTTGAATCCGCGCTTGGCCAACTCCCGGGCATAGGCATTGCCGATTCCGGCGGTGGCCCCGGTCACAAGGGCGCGCTGTGTCATGGGCCAAGACTCTGTCATAGGAGAATCATGGCAAACACGTCGCGGCCACGGGGAGGGAGGAGCCGCAGGTCGTGCTGGCACAATGTGCGACATGACGACGACGCTTGCTGTAGCCAACCAAAAGGGTGGGGTGGCCAAGACCACGACGGTTGCTTCCATTGGGGCGGCGCTCTTCGAACTCAAGCAGCATGTGCTGCTCGTCGATCTTGACCCGCAGGGCTGCCTGACGTTTTCGCTCGGCATCGATCCCGAAGACCTCGACATCACCGTGTCCGAAGTTCTGCTCGGCACCAAAAAGCCCGATGACGCGATCGTCGTCACCGAAGACGGGATGCACCTGCTGCCGGCCAACATCACGTTGACACACGCCGAAGAGGGCCTAGTCAATCGCACAGGGCGTGAACAACGCCTACGCGTAGCTTTGGACAAGGTCGCCGCAGACTACGACTGGATCATCATCGACTGCCCGCCGACACTAGGCGTCCTGACCGTTGGCGCGCTCTCGGCGGCCAACCAGGTCCTCATCCCGCTGCAATGCGAGACGCTTTCACACCGCGGAGTTGGGCAATTGCTCGACACGATTCACGACGTCAAGCAGTACATCAATCCGTCACTGCAGATCCTTGGTGTCTTACCGACCATGTTCGACGGTCGCACCAAGCATTCGCAGGCAGTGCTCGAGGCGATCAAGGAAACGTACAACCTTCCGGTAGTGACCCCGCCGATCCCCAAGACGATCCGCTTTGCCGAGTCGCCGGCCATCGGCAGGTCGATCCTCAGCACCTCCAAGACTCACAAAGGTGCCGAGGCCTACCGTCAGGTTGCCGCCGGCCTGCTGAAGGGCTGAACCACGTGTCGAGCCCATCGCGAAGGTAGGATGGGCCTGTGTCCAGCAGGTATGAACCCAGACGCCGCGTTCAGCGGTCCAGGCCGGGCGCGCGCCCCGCTGGCGCACATCGACAAGTTCGTCAACGCAGCCGGCTTGGGCTCTTCGCCCTCGCCCTCGGGATCACGGTCCTCGTCGGTGCAGCGGGATTCGGTCTGTTTCCCCGTCTGGAGGGCGGAACGTCAGCTTCGGCCGACGTCACGGCGGCAACCGCACTCGAGAACGCCGGCATCGAGATACTTGAACCGGTCGTGGTCAAGGCGCCCAAGGATGACAAAGCCGATCTCGCGGCCAAGGTCGCGGCCAAGAGTGACGCGCTGCCGGCCTCATCGGGCGTGGGCAAGCGTGTCGTCTTCTCCCAGTCTGAACAGCGCGTATGGCTGGTGGACGCCACCGGCAAGGTATTCAGCACCTACCGGGTTTCGGGCAGCAAGCTCCCCAACCTCAATCCGGGCACGTATGCCGTCCAGTCCCATACGCTCCACGCCACGGCCTACGACTACGCGAGTCATATGGACTACTTCGTGAGGTTCACGACCGGCAAGAACGCGCCAATTGGGTTCCATGACATCCCGGTGAGCAACACCGGTCAGTATTTGCAGACGACGGCCCAACTCGGCACACCGTTGTCTTCGGGTTGCGTACGCCAATACCGACCTGACGCCATCAGACTCTGGACCTTCGCGCCGGTCGGA
>JBDSQP010000468.1:0-2283 GCA_039929755.1 Aeromicrobium sp.
CGGTTGGAGTCCGTGACGGAGAGTCCTATCGCATGCTCAGCGGCGATCAGGTTGGCTCATTGCTTGGCGACTTCATGCTGCGTCGTGGAATCAAGGGCACGTATGCCGCATCAATCGTGTCGTCCAATGTCCTGGGTAAGCAGGCTGCGGCGTACGGGCAGCCCTTCGAGCAGACGCTCACCGGCTTCAAATGGATCGGCAAGATTCCGACACTGGCGTTCGGTTATGAGGAGGCACTCGGCTACTCGGTGGCGCCGCATATCGCCCGCGACAAGGACGGCGTCTCGGCCATCATCCGGGTGCTTGAACTCGCCGCTGAACTCAAGGCCGAAGGAAGCACCTTGGTCGATCGGCTCAATGACATCGCGCGTGAACACGGGTTGTATGCGACCGGCCAGTTGTCGGTTCGTGTCGACGACCTCAGCATCATCTCCAACGCGATGCAAGTGCTCCGCACTTCACCACCCACTAGTCTCGGCGGCCTCGCCGTGGAAAGTGTCGACGACCTTACACACGGTTTCAACGGGCTACCGCCGACCGACGGCATCTACCTCAGTCTGCAGGGTGGGGCACGCATCATTTGCCGCCCTTCGGGCACCGAGCCCAAGCTCAAGTGCTACCTCGAAGTGATCGTCGCCGTGGATGATTCGATCGAAGTCGCCCGGGTCGAAGGTCAGCGTGCGCTCGATGCGATCAAACGGGATTTGGCCATTGCGCTGGGTCTCAATTCTTAACCGTTCCGCGTTGGCCTCGGGTCCTCACCAGCGACTAACCTTACGAGAGCGGCCTCAACGTAGCGGCTGCACTGGGAGGAACATCGTGACTGGCGCGTCATTGCGACGAACGCTCGAAGGTTTGCCCGGAGTCGATCAGGTCGGCCTCGAAGCGCGGGCCTCAAGCCTGGGCACTAGGTCCATCAAGACCACCTCCAAACAATGGGCAATCGACCTCGCCATCTCGATGGTCGACCTCACGACGCTTGAAGGTTCTGACACCCCGGGCAAAGTTCGCGCGCTCGCCAACAAGGCGATGCATCCGGATCCGAGCGATCCATCGTGCCCAGCCGCAGCGGCCGTCTGCGTCTATCCCGACATGGTGAAGATCGCCAAGGAAACCCTTGGTGACAGTGGTCTGAACGTCGCCAGCGTCGCCACCGCGTTCCCCTCGGGCCGCGCGTCTCTCGACGTCAAACTCATGGACACCCGGGACGCCGTTGCGGCCGGTGCTGACGAGATTGACATGGTCATCGATCGCGGGGCCTTCCTTATCGGCAACTACGATCTGGTCTTCGACGAAATCGTCGCGACCAAGAAAGCATGCGCCCGTCCTGACGGCAGCCACGCCCACCTCAAGGTCATCTTCGAGACCGGCGAACTGCAGACCTATGACAACGTCCGCAAGGCGTCCTGGCTGGCAATGATGGCCGGCGCTGATTTCATCAAGACCAGCACCGGAAAGGTCCAGCCCGCCGCGACTCTGCCGGTGACATTGCTGATGCTTGAGGCTGTACGCGACTTCCGCCTACAGGAAGGCCGGCAAGTCGGCGTCAAGCCCGCCGGCGGCATCCGTACGTCGAAGGATGCGATCAAGTACCTCGTGACGGTCAACGAGACTGTCGGCGAGGACTGGCTCTCACCGGACTGGTTCCGTTTCGGAGCTTCGACCCTCCTCAACGACCTGCTCATGCAGCGACAAAAGATGCTCACCGGCCGCTACTCAGGCCCCGACTATGTGACTTTGGACTGACCACCATGACCTTTGAATATGCACCGGCACTGGAGTCGCGATCGATCGTCGACATCAAGTCCTCCTATGGCCTTTTCATCAATGGAGAATTTGTCGACGGTTCTGGAAGTTCGTTCAAGACGATCAGCCCGGCGACCGAAGAGGTCCTCGCCGAAGTCGCCGAAGCAACATCGGCCGATATCGATCGCGCGGTGGCCGCCGCTCGTGCGGCTCACACCAAGATCTGGTCAAGGATGCCCGGCCGCGAGCGCGCCAAGTATCTCTATCGGATCGCGCGCATCATCGCCGAACGCAGCCGCGAATTTGCCGTCCTCGAGTCACTCGACAATGGCAAACCGATCCGCGAATCCCGCGATGTCGACATCCCGCTGGTTTCTCAGTGGTTCTTCTACTACGCAGGCTGGGCCGACAAGCTTTCCTACGCGCTGCCGCAAAATGGGCAGGGTGAAGCCCAGTCTTTGGGCGTTGCGGGCCAGATCATCCCGTGGAACTTCCCGCTGCTGATGCTGTCGTGGAAGATCGCCCCGGCCCTGGCCA
>JBDSQP010000469.1:0-6955 GCA_039929755.1 Aeromicrobium sp.
ATGTGGGTCGCCGAGACCGCGCAATGGCACGATCCCATTGCCGGAGAGTTGCCGGCTGTTCGCGACGACATGCCCGCGATCGACTGGGAATCCCTTCGCCAATACGACGTCGTGTTCCCCCTGATCCACGGACCGTGGGGTGAGGACGGCACGATTCAGGGCCTGTTCGAGATGGCCGACGTCCGCTATGTCGGTGCCGGTGTCCTCGCCAGTGCGGTTGGCATGGACAAGCCGTTCACCAAGACTGTCTTCTCCGCTGGAGGCCTGCCGCAAGTTCCCTATGTCACGATCCTGCCAGGCCAGTGGGACGACGACCGCGACCGCACCGAGGCCAGGATCCAGGCGCTCCGGCTTCCTGTTTTCGTCAAGCCTGCGCGCGCCGGATCGAGCTCCGGCGTGACCAAGGTCGAACACGCCGATGAACTCGACATGGCCATACGGACGGCGGCGAAGTTCGACCCCAAAGTCATCGTCGAGGCCTTTGCCCGCGGCAAGCGCGAGCTCGAATGCGGTGTCATGCAACGGCCCGACGGCACCCCGATCGCCAGTGTTGTGGGCGAGATCCAGGTCGCGTCGACCTCCGATCATGAGTTCTACGACTTCGAGTCAAAGTATCTGGATGGTTCGGGGCTCAACATCGTTCCGGCCGACATCCCCGAGACACTGAGCGAGCGCATTCGCACCTATGCGGTCCAGGCCTTTGAGTCGATCGGATGCGAAGGTCTGGCACGTGTCGACTTCTTCGAGACCGACGACGGACTCGTCATAAACGAGATAAACACGATGCCCGGCTTCACACCGTTCTCGATGTTTCCGCTGTTGTGGGAAGCCTCGGGCGTTCCCTATGCCGAACTCATCGAGCGACTCATCCAGCTTGCCCTCAACCGCCAGACCGGCCTTCGCTGATCGTTTAGACGCAGGGCTTGACGCTCGGGTCGTGCTTGACGACCGACTTGGCGAGGTCGACGAGGGCGTCCGACGGCGGGTCATAGTCCTTGGGGACTTCGACGCTGATGTAGAACGTGCGTCCGATCGTGGTGAACAACAGGCCGTCAGCGGTGGTTTCGGTGAACCAGTCGACGTTTTCGACGGTGTCGCAGCGCGAGACTCGATCAAGCCGATCAGGCTTTTCAACCGCGCAACGAAGGATGATTGCCGGATCACCCCAGGCTGCTGCGATCGTGCCCTTCACATCGCGCCGCTTCTCGCCGGCGACCTTGTTGGGCAGGTCCGCATACAGTGCATCGCAGTCCTTGGTCGTCTTGGGCGTTGTCGGATACGCGTCGACCGAAAAGCCGTAGGTGCACCCGCCGAGCATCAGCAAGGGTGCCGTCAAAAGGGCCGCGGAGCGTAGCGCGAGGCGCTTGCCCATCTGAGGCGTAGCCCGTTTAGAAACGTACGACCGGGCAAGTTAGCGTGCGGGTGATCCCGGGCACGCCCTGCACCTTGGAGACGACCATTTGGCCAAGCTCGTCGACGTTGGCTCCCTCGGCGCGCACGATCACGTCATAGGGTCCTGTGACATCTTCGGCGAGCGTCACGCCCTTGATTTCAGCGATAGCTTTCGCAACGTCGGCAGCCTTGCCAACTTCAGTCTGAATCAGGATGTATGCCTGCACGACCATGTGACGTCTCCCCGTTCTTGGGCCTATCGGACTACGTAACGCTACAGGATCACTCACCACGCGTGTCCATTCGGCCAACACTGCGACCGACTAGGCAAGAATGCCCCTATGGATCCTCATCTCACCATCGCCGACATCGGCGAATTCGGCCTGATTGACCAAGTCGTCAAGCAGGTGAGCGACGGCACTCATGTGCTGATCGGACCCGGTGACGACGCAGCACAGGTTGCGACGGTTGGTGGTTCCTATCTGGTTTCGACCGATCTCCTCATCGAGGGCCGACACTTCCGTCGTGACTGGTCGTCCGCCAACGAAATCGGTCGCAAGGCCGCAGCCTGCAATCTTTCCGACATCGCGGCCATGGGTGGCGTCGCGAACGCCCTTACGGTGGGGTTCGCCGCACCGGGTGACCTCAAGGCCGAGTGGGTCATCGACATGGTCCGCGGGTTCATCACCGAATGTGATCTGGTGGGCGCCAAGCTGGTCGGCGGCGACGTGACGTCTTCGGACAAAATCGTCATTGCCGTGACCGTCATGGGAGAGGCCCATCGGCCGGTGCTCCGCAAGGGAGCAGCCCCGGGAGACTTCGTCGCCTTCGCCGGACAACTGGGTTGGGCCGGTGCCGGTTTTGCTGCCCTCAGTCGCGGCTTTCGTTCTCCCAAGCTTGCAGTCGAAGCCCATCGGGTTCCTCAACCGCCGTATGCCGCCGGGCCGCAGGCCTCCTCGCTCGGGGCGACGGCGATGACCGATGTCAGTGACGGCCTGTTGGCCGATGCGGGACACATCGCCTCAGCGAGCGGTGTCGCCATTGATTTCAATTCCAGTTGCTTCGACGTCGCCGGCCCCGTTTCGACGGTTGCCGAGGCGCTCGGAGTTGACCCTTTGCAGTTCGTTCTCACCGGCGGCGACGACTACGCGCTGGTTGCCACATTCAGCGCCCCAACCAAATTGCCGAAGGAATGGACCCGTATCGGGCTGGTTTCCGATGGAGCGGGCGTCACCGTCGATGGACAGCCGTACGAAGGTCCGCAGGGACACGAGCACTTTCGTTAAAGGCTGAGCCGCTAGGTGCAGAGCCCGCTAGCCGGGATCAGATCCAGTACCGACGGCGAGCCGTATTCCTTGGCGGGAGCGAAACCACGTTCTCGAGCTGCCCACCGCAGGCCTCGATCGTCTTGATCGAGCCGATGTTGTTGTCATTGCAGGTCACGAGCACGCGGTTGATACCCATCGCATGGACGAATTTCAGGCTCTGCCGAAGGATCTCGGTCGCATAGCCTTTACGCCGTTGCTCGGGAACGACGGCATAGCCGATGTGGCCGCCATAGTTGAGCAGAAATTCGTTGAGCTCGTGCCGTATGGAGGTTCGACCGACAAGCTCGCCGTTGACATCGGCGATGAGCGAGGTGCTGGCAACGATCCCGTCGGCCAGGTTGACGCCGATCGCGCTATCGGAGACTCGCTTGAGGTAGTCGTCCCACGGCATTCCGTCTTGGTAGCCGTAGCCGAACTCGTGTCCCTCTGAGCGGAGCTGCTCGTGTGCCGCGGCAAAGACGAACTCATCGCTCGTGCGTAGTCCGCGAAGGCGGAGTAGGTGCGCGTCAGTCGGCATACAGGGTCAGCCCTGGATCCTTGCAAATGGCTTTGTGGATTCGAGTTCGAACGCGACTTCGAGCAGGGAGCGTTCGTCGCCGTGCTTCGCCGAAAAATGGACGCCGATCGGCATTCCCTCACTTGAGGTGCCAAGCGGCAATGAAATCGCCGGCGAACCTGCCGTGTTGTTGAGAGGAGTGAATGCCACGTAGGGAATCAGGCGATTGAGGAGGGTCTCGAACGGTTCGTCGGGGGATAGGTGGCCCAGTTTCGGCGTTGCATGACCAAGGGTCGGCGACATCACCATGTCGTATTCGGCGAACGCTTCGGCATAGTTCTGTTCGCTCTTCTTGAGACGCCGGATCGCGCCGGGCAGTTTGTGCGCCCGTCGCCGGAATCGTCCGGAGAGGCCGTTGGTGAGGGCGTCCGTCCTGGACTTGTCGAAGTCCGGGCTCATGATCTTTTTGCCGAAGTTGCGTGCGCCAAAGGCGAGCATGCCCCAATACAGGACGAAGTCATCGATGAATTGCTCATCGACCGGCAGCGGGGCCTCGACGACCGTATGACCGAGTTTTTCGAGCAGCAGGCCGGTCTCCTGGACGGCGGCTCTGGTGTCGTTGTCGGTGGCCTGACCGGTGACAGAGTCGAGGACGATTCCGATGCGGAGACGCCTGACTGCGGGTCCTTCGACAAGACCGACCTTGGGAAAACGGGGGTTGAAATAGAACTGCTCGGCGGCGGCCACGAATTGGGCAGTGTCGCGCACCGAACGTGTGACTACGCCATTGGAAATGATGTTGATCGGAAGTGTCTTGGCCTCCGGCGCATCGACGACACGTCCACGAGTGACCTTGAGCCCGACAAGTCCACAGGCGGCAGCGGGTATGCGGATCGAGCCGCCACCGTCGTTGGCGTGGGCGATCGGTACGACTCCGGCAGCGACCAGCGCGGCAGCGCCCCCTGACGAGGCGCCCGAGGAGTAGTCGGTGTTCCAGGGATTGCGCGTCGGTGGCAGACCCTGATACTCGGTCGAGGCGTTGAAACCGAATTCGGGCATTGTCGACTTGCCGAGGACCGTGAAGCCCTGGGCGAGGAATTGCTTGGTGAACGGAGAGTCATCGTCTGCCGGGCGGCCGTTGACGGCCCGCGATCCCTGATTGCTGGGCAGGCCGGCGACATCGGTGTTGTCCTTGATGAAGGTGGGTACACCGGAAAACGGTGCAATCTTCTGGGCAGCGTCCGCTGGGCGGTCGGAGTCTTTGAGGGCTTGCTCGAAAGTGGCGAGCTGAATGCCGTTGAGTTGTGGGTTGACCCTGACGGCGCGCGCTATGGCGGCCTGAGTCATTTCCCTTGCGCTGACATCGCCGGACTTGATCAGTTCGGCGACGCCAACAGCGTCCAGGTCACCCAGCGCATCGGCCGAGGTGAAGGCGTGGACGGCCATACCGTTTATCGGCTGACCTTGCCTGCCTTGAGGCAAGAGGTGCAAACGTTCACACGCTGAGGGGTTCCCTTGATGACAGCGCGAACACGCTGGATGTTGGGATCAAAACGACGCTTCGTGCGTCGGTGCGAGTGGGACACGTTGTGGCCGAAGCCGGGTCCCTTGCCGCATACATCGCATACCGCTGCCACAGCGATCACTCCCGGAAAGTTGAGAATCAAGTCAATATGTCCGTCAAGGACAAGCCGTCGCCCAAATGGGCAACCGCTCAAGAGTATCCGATGAGGCGACACCTAAGCCAATCGGATAGTCATCTGCTGACCTCGGTCGTACGCAACAGATACCCTCAGCCCATGAGCGTGACAATGAACGCCACGGCTTTCGCAAAGTGGTCGCAGTTGTGCGTCGATGCCCTGGGCATCGCCCGGGCCGAGATCGATGCGCTCAACGTCTTCCCGGTTCCCGACAGCGACACGGGCACGAACGTCTATCTCACGTTCGTGGCAGGCGCCGATGCGCTCGCCGCGTTGGGCGACGGTGCCGATCTTCCCGAGATGACCAGGGCCTATGCCAATGGTGTTCTGATGGGTGCCAAAGGCAATTCGGGCGTCATCCTTTCGCAGTTGATTCGGGCTTGCTTTCGGGAGTTCAACACATCTCCGACCATGGATGCGGCCGATGTTGCACGCGCCTTTGCTGTGGCTTCGGATGCCGCCTATGCCGCCGTTGGCGAGCCTGTCGAAGGCACGATTCTGTCGGTCGCCAAGGCCGCTGCCGAGGGGGCTGCGACGGCGGCCAGAGCCGGCAAGGACGCCCGCGAGACCTTCGCCGCCGCCGCCCACGCGGCGCGGGTGGGACTAGCGCATACGCCCGAACAAATGAAGCTGCTGGCTCGCGCGGGTGTTGTCGACGCAGGCGGCCGGGCGTTGGTCGTTGTGCTGGACACGACCGAGCATGCCTTGACCGGACGGTTCCTCGGTGACCACATCAGCACTGCGCGCGCGATCCCTGTCCCCATCGCCAACGATGATCTCGTGGCCGGTGGGCCGTCATACGAAGTCATGTACCTCCTCGACGCCGAGGACGAGGCGATCATGCCCTTGCGTGCCGCGCTCGCGGGTTTGGGTGATTCGCTTGTTGTCGTCGGAGGTGAGGGTTTGTGGAATGTCCACGTCCATGTCGACGACGTCGGTGCAGCGCTGGAGGCAGGCATTGCAGCCGGTCGGCCCTATCGAATCGCCGTCACTCACTTTGCGGACCAGATCACCAGCAACTTTGCAGTGGCCAAGGGTCAGCGGACCGGCCGTGTTGTCATCGCCGCGACGACCGGGGCGGGCCTGACGTCCTTGTGCGTCGAGGCCGGCGCACGTGCGCTCATGTTCGACCGGGCCCAGCAACTCAACATTTCCCGGATGAAGGCCGAGCTCCGTGACGCCCAGGCCGCCGAGATCATCGTGCTTCCCAACAACCCTCGCTATGTCGGTCTGTTCGAGGCCGCCGCCAAGGAAGCCGCGGCCGACGGCATCCGGATTGCGGTCATCCCCACGCAGGCTCAGGTCGAAGGGTTGGCCGCACTCGCCGTTCACGACGCCGGCAGGTCGTTCGAAGAGGACGTCGTGGCGATGTCGAGTGCCGCCGCACATACGCAGCATGGCGCGATCACCGTCGCGACTGAACCCGGCATGACGATGGTCGGGCCTTGCCAGCCGGGTGACATCCTCGGCGTGGTTGCGGGCGATTTCGCCTACATCGGCAAGGAGGCCGCCGATGTCGCGATCGAGGTGCTCGATCGGATCCTTTCGCCCGGCTCCGAAATGGTCACCCTTGTCGTCGGCCATGGCGCCGATGAGGGTCTAGCCGAGCGTCTCCAGGCCCACGTCCAGGCGAATCGGCCCGATATCGACGCAGTCGTCTACGAGGGCGGGCAGGAGAACTACCCGCTGTTCATTGCCGTCGAGTGAGCCGATGACCGTTACATTTTCGACCAAACTCGTCAACGTTCTTGGCGACAAGACTGCCAAGGGCCTCGCAAAGGCCTTCGAGATGCAATTCGTGGGCGACCTGTTGCGGCACTATCCGAGGCGCTATGCCGAGTTGGGTGCGCTGACTGATCTGTCCCAATTGGTGCCGGGCCAGCACGTCACGATTATGGCCCGGGTCAAAGGTGCCAAGAACTACAGTTTCGGCCCCGGAGGCCGCCGCACGCGCACCGAAGTCGTCGTGTCCGATGGCACCGGCGAACTCAAGCTCACGTTCTTCCAGCAGGCGTGGCGGCTCAAGTCGATGACGCCCG
>JBDSQP010000470.1:0-8351 GCA_039929755.1 Aeromicrobium sp.
GCAATCTATGGCTGGCCCGGCGTCTCGTATGTCGGCAACGGCAACGGAGCCCAGATCGGCGCCCCCGCGGACCGCACCGGTTCGCCCAAGATCGTCACCCTCAAGCCGGGCAAGACCGCAGAGGCCCAGCTGAAGGAAGTCAACGCAGGCAACTTTGACGAAAGCTGCAGCATTCATCAGGTCGACGGCTTGCGGATCTATCCCCCAAACAACAAATCATCGGTCTTCGTGGCTCACAAAACCCAGGGCTGCAGTTCGACGGTGGTGCACACGTTGACGATCGGTCCCGTCAAACTGATGTAAGAGACGTCGCCGCCGGAGGCGGCCACCCGTCCACCTAGACTTCTCCGGTGGCACATCTACTGGGGGCAGAGTCGATCGGCCTCGATTTCCCGACAAAAACCGTCTTCGGTTCCGTCACCATCGGCATCAACGAGGGTGATCGCGTCGGCATCGTCGGTCGAAACGGCGACGGCAAGTCGACGCTGTTGTCGATTCTTTCCGGCCGAATGGAGCCCGATTCAGGGCGTGTGACCACCCGCGGCGGCATCCACATCGGAATGCTCGACCAGACCGACACACTCGACCAGACCCAGACCGTCGGACACGCAATCGTCGGCGACGCAGCCGACTACGAGTGGGCCGGCGACTCCAAGATCCGCGATGTCATCGCCGGTCTCGTTTCCGACATCGGCTGGGACGACACGGTCGGCAACCTCAGTGGTGGCCAGCGGCGACGCGTCGCCCTCGCACAGTTGTTGGTCGGCGACGACGACATCCTGTTCCTCGATGAGCCCACCAACCACCTTGACGTCGAGGGCATCACCTGGCTGGCCGGTCACCTCAAAACCCGCTGGTCGGATAATGCCGGTGGCTTGTTGGTCGTCACGCATGACCGGTGGTTTCTCGACGAGGTCTGCAACGCAACCTGGGAAGTCCACGACGGCATCGTCGAGCCTTTCGAGGGTGGCTACGCGGCATACATCCTGCAACGCGTCGAACGCGACCGGCATGCCTCGGCGACCGAATCAAAACGTCAGAACCTCATGCGCAAGGAGCTCGCCTGGCTGCGGCGCGGTGCCCCTGCGCGAACGACCAAGCCGAAGTTCCGCATCGAGGCGGCCAATCAGCTCATCGAGAACGAACCACCTCCGCGCAATCCGATCGAGCTCAAGCAGATGGCCACGGCTCGTCTCGGCAAGGACGTCGTCGACATTCTCGACGTCAGTGTTTCGTATGGCGACAACGAGGTTCTCAAGCACATCGAATGGCGGATCGGACCGGGCGAGCGTACGGGCGTCCTCGGCGCCAACGGGGCCGGCAAGTCGACCCTCTTGGGTCTCGTCACCGGCGACGTCACAGCCACATCGGGCCGGGTCAAGCGCGGAAAGACCGTCAAGGTCGTCACCCTCACCCAGGAACTCAACGAGCTCAAAGAGGTCGGCTCCGACCGGGTCAGCGACGTCATAGGCCGCCAACGAACCAGCTACGTCGCCGGCGGCAAAGAGATGACTCCGAGCCAGTTGCTCGAACGCCTCGGCTTCTCCAATGCCCAGATGGCCACTCCTGTGCGCGACCTCTCCGGCGGGCAGAAACGCCGCCTCCAACTGCTGCTGATCCTGCTCGACGAGCCCAACGTCCTCGTTCTCGACGAACCGACCAACGACCTCGACACCGACATGCTCGCGGCGATGGAGGACCTGCTCGACTCCTGGCCCGGAACGTTGCTCGTCGTCTCGCACGACCGCTACCTGCTCGAACGCATCACCGATCAGCAGTACGCGATCATCGACGGCCACTTCCGGCACCTGCCCGGCGGCGTCGACCAGTACCTGCGGCTGCGACGGGAGCAGGACGAGCACGCTGCGGATGCGGCCCAGGCCCCCAAGGCGGCAGCCACTCACGGACTCTCAAACGCTGAACTCCGTACGACGAAGAAGGAGATCGCCTCGATCGATCGCCGTATGGAGAAGATGACTGCCAAGGTCGATGCGCTTCACGTTCAGATGGCCGAGCACGATCCGAGCGACTTCCCCGGACTCGCAACGATGACCGCCGAGGTTGCCAAGATCGAGAAGGATGTCTCCGAACTCGAACACCGCTGGATCGAACTCAGCGAACTCGTCGACGGCTGACCCCACGCCAGGACTAGATGAGTCTGGCGCCTGGAACCGGGCCGGCCGCGTGGGCGACGTCGGCGCATACCTGCGAACTGGTCAGGGCGAACGCGATGTCGAGGGCATGTGGCTCGTCACGGGCGAGGAACATCGCCGTCGGCCCTGAGCCCGACAAGATGGCGCCAAGTGCATCGCATTCAAGGCCCACGTCGAGGGTGCGGGCCAGCTCGGGGCGAAGGGACAGCGCCGCCTCGGTGAGGTCATTGGACAACGCATCTCCCAGGGCTTCGGCGTCGCCGGCACGAAGGGCCGCCAACAGGTCGTCGGGAATCTCCGGCTCCTGCACGTCACGGTCACCGTTGAGGCGGTCGAACTCGGCAAAGACGGCCGGTGTGGAAAGGCCTTCGGCGGCGATGCCGAAGACCCAGTGGTAGCTGCCGCGGGCCAAAACAGGGCTGATCGTCTCGCCTCGACCGCCACCGATGGCGATGCCACCGTGGATGAGGAACGGCACATCACTGCCCAATTCGGCGGCGATTGCTTCAAGCTCAGTGCGGTTGAGGCCGGTGCCCCACAAGTCGTTACAGGCGACCAGTGCCGCGGCCGCATCTGCTGAGCCGCCGGCCATGCCCCCGGCCACAGGGATCACCTTGCGGATCGCCAGGGCCGCGCCGTCGCTGACACCGGTGCGCTCGCGCAAAAGACGGGCGGCGCGGATGGCCAGATTGTCATCGTCCTCGGGAACGGGCGCGGCTTCACGGCGGCGATCCCCGTCGAAGTGGACGCTGACCGTCAAGGCGTCGCCGGCAACCGCAGTGGCTTTGACTTCGTCATTGAGGTCGACGGCCTGATAGACCGTCGCGAGGCTGTGAAAGCCGTCGTCGCGTATCGGCCCCACGCTCAGGCAAAGGTTGATCTTGGCGGGCACGCGGACGGTGGTCACGGGGAAAACCTAACGGTTGCCGGCGTCGTCCAGGCACGCGGCAATGCGAACGAAGTCTTCGACCCCGATTGCCTCGCCCCTGGCTTGCGGCGAAACTCCCGCCGCAAGCAATGCTTCTTCGGCCGCTACGGCCGAGCCGGCGATGCCGGTGAGCGTCGATCGAAGGGTCTTGCGACGCTGCGCGAAAGCCGCGTCGACCACCGCAAAGACCTGCCCGCGGTGCGAGGCGTCTCGCCCCGGTTCGTGCCGGGTCCAGGCGACGAGCGCCGAATCGACATTCGGCATCGGCCAGAACACGTTGCGGCCGATCTTGCCAGCGAGGTTCACATCGGCATACCAGGCGGCTTTGACACTTGGAACGCCATAGGTCTTGGAGCCGGGAGGAGCCGCGAGTCGATGCGCCACTTCGGACTGCACCATGACGAGGCCCGTACGGACCGTTGGCAACAACTCGAACAAGTGCAGAAGCACCGGCACGGAGACGTTGTAGGGCAAATTGGCGACAAGGGCGGTCGGAGCTGGACCAGGAACCTCGGTGATTCGCATGGCATCGGCCAGCACGACCTCGAAGTTGTCCACCTGATCGGGAGCGAACTCGGCGATCGTCGCGGGGAGCGCCGACGCCAGGACCTCATCGATCTCAACGGCAACGACGCTCTTGGCGACTTCGAGAAGGCCAAGGGTCAGGGAACCGAGTCCGGGGCCGATCTCGAGGACGACATCCTCGGGACCGACCCCGGAAGTGCGAACGATGCGTCGCACGGTATTTCCGTCTATGACGAAATTTTGTCCGCGTTGCTTGGTGGGACGAATGCCACAGGCTTCAGCCAGACGGCGAACGTCCGAGGCACCAAGCAGGCGAGGAGTGGTCAGTTGAACCGAGCTCCCGCACAGCCCCACTGGCCCCAGCCCGAACGAGCCTGAAGAATTGTGGCGCGTTTGATCTGTTCTTCACGAGTATGGTCGCTGGGAAGTCCCGTGCCGCCGACACTGTGCCACGTGGCCGCGCTGAACTGAAGGCCACCGTAATAACCGTTGCCGGTGTTGATGTGCCAGTTGCCGCCGGATTCGCACTTGGCGATCTTGTCCCACACGCTGTTCGAAGGAACGCTCGGCGCTTCCTGCGTTCCACGCTTTTCGACCTGCTTGACGGGTTCCTCGAGGACCTTCGACGTCAAGACCTTGCGGTCGCGAATCTTGCCATCGGCAATGGTGACGACAACCTTTTCGCGCTTCTTTCCGGCCTTGCCGGGCGTGATGACCTTTGTCTCAGCCGTCGTCATCGAGTCGTCCTTCTGGACCTCGACCGGGAACTTGACGTCGACCTCTTCGGTCTTGGTCTCGGTCTTGATGCGAATGACCTTGAGCTTGGCGTCGGGCTTGACGAGCGCATCCTTGCCGGGGTTGATCTCGTCTTCGTTGTTCACCTTGACGCCGGCATCCTTGAGGACTGCCGAAACGGTCGGTGCAGACGTCTTGACCTTTTTGGTCTTGCCGTCCGCGACGACCTTGAGCTTCTTGGGATTGCTCACGACCAGGTCGAGTCCCTTGCGAGGGATCGTCTTGGTCGATTCTGCCGATACATAGGCATCTGTCTTGGGTTGTACGTCGAATTGAGTCAAGACTTCCTTGACCGATGACGACGCATAGAGAACGTGGTCAGTGCTCACGCCATCGACTGACAGAGTCAGCGGGCGGGCAAATTGAATCGAGATGTTCTCTCCGCCGTCAACCTTGGAGTTGACCGAGGGGCTGATCTTGTCAGCCGGAACTAGCTTGATGCCCTTGGACGCCAGCACGTCATCGACGTGGGATCCGAAGGTCCGTACGGTTTCAGTTTTTCCGTCAACACTGAGCGTGACGGTCTTGCTCATGGTTCCGAATGCCGCGGTGCCACCTGCTACTACGAGCAGAACAGCGATGTTCAAGGCGATCAGCGGCGTCCTTTTGGGTACCAATTTCTTGGCGTGCTTTTTTACGTGCTTTTTTACCTGGCGCATGCCTCTCCCTTTGTATGTTGAGAATGCGTCCTAACGAGAGTAACGGGGCAAAGGTCAAGGGCAAACCCGAAGTCACCAATTGCCGCCAAATGCGCGATCGGTGTTCACATCGATGTCGCGGCACAGTCCATCCGCAGAAATCCCCAGAAAATCAGCCATAAATCGCACGGTGAGGGGAATGAGGTACGACGCGTTGAGGCCGCCTCGATGAGGCATTGGTGTGAGGAAGGGCGCATCGGTCTCAACCAGGATTTTGTCCCTTGGGGCCGCTTTCAGGGCTTCACGGAGGTCATCGGCGCTCTTGAAAGTGACCGTCCCGGCAAACGAGAGCCACGCTCCGCGGTCGAGGCATTCGCGGGCAAAATCGCCATCCCCTGAGAAACAATGCATGACTACGCGGTCCGGAACGCCCTCACTGTCCAGCACCTTGAGGATGTCGTCGTGGGCGTCCCGATCATGGATGACCAGCGTCTTGTCGTGCCGTTTGGCAATGCGTATGTGCTCGCGGAACGACTCATGCTGGGCAGGCCGGCCGTCTTTGCCGGTTCGGAAGTAGTCGAGGCCGGTCTCTCCCACGGCTCGCACGCGCGGGCCTGATGCGGCCATTCGGTCGATTTCGTCCAAGGCAGCAGCCAGATCGTCGCCGAGTCGCGGCGCCTCATTGGGATGGATCGCGACGGCGGCAACGATCTCGTCGAAGGCGTTCGCCGTCTCCACCGCCCAGCGCGAGCCCTCAAGATCGCAGCCAACCTGGACGATGCGGGTCACGCCGACGGCCTTGGCGGCGTCGAGGGCCTCGCGGACGCCCGGCCCCCCGTACTCACGCGCAGTGTCGAGGTGACAGTGGTTGTCGACGACCGGATGCGGAAGCGGCTCCGGTGCCGGAGGCGCCTCTTTGACCGCCACGCTCAGGCGTCCGTCGCTTCGATGCGCGGGAACAGCGGGGCCGGCTTGGTGATCGTCGACCCGGGATGCAACTGGCCCCAGTGCGCGACCGAGGACACCAGTTGATCGGACAGTTCACCGAGGGTGGGCTCGGCGCCGAGAGAGTCCCACAGGACCGCGGAGGCCTTGGGCATGACCGGGTTGAGCAGGACGGCGAGTGCACGCAGCCCCTCGGCGGACGTCGCCAGGATTGTGGCCAGGCGGTCGCCCGCGGCACCCTCCTCGGATGACTCGGTTTTGGCGACCTTCCACGGCTCCTGCTCGGTGATGTAGCCATTGAGCTCGTCGACAATCCGCCAAATTGCACTTAACGCATCCTGCGGGGCGACGGCGTCGATCGCGGCATCAGCATCAGCCACGGCCGAGGCCACGGTGTCGATGACCTTGTGTTCGGCGGCAGTTGTCTCGCCGGCAGCGGGCAGGATGCCGTCGAAGTACTTGCCGATCATGGCCGCGACTCGCGAGGCAAGGTTGCCGAAGCCGTTGGCCAACTCGGCGTGATAGCGGGCGCTGATGTCTTCCCAGGAGATCGACCCGTCACTCCCGAACGTGAGGGCGCGAGCGAAGTAGTAGCGATAGGCATCCGAGCCGAAGGTGTCGACGATCTCGTCCGGGCGTATGCCGTTGGCCTTGGACTTACTCATCTTCTGGCCACCGACGAGCAACCAGCCGTGCGCGAAGACCTGATGAGGCACAGGCTGACCCGCGGCGAAAAGCATGGCCGGCCAGATGACGGCGTGGAAACGGGCGATGTCCTTGCCCACGAGGTGGATGTTGGCCGGCCAGATCTGGTTGAAGTGGTCAGTGTCGCTTCCGTAGCCGGTCGCGGTCACGTAGTTGAGGAGGGCCTCGATCCATACGTAGAAGACGTGCTTCTCATCCCACGGGACCTGGATGCCCCAGTCGAACGTGGACCGCGAGATCGAGAGATCCCTGAGTCCGCGCGACACGAATGAGATGACTTCGTTGCGGGCCGATTCGGGCTGGATGAAGTTGGGATTTTCTTCATAGAAGTCGAGGAGTTGCTGCTGGTAGTCGCCGAGGCGGAAGAAGTAGTTCTCTTCCGAAACGAGCTCAACCCGACTGCCATCGAGCTTCGAGACCTTGAAACCCTCGTCCTCGCCCTGGCCATCGGCTACGTCGTCCTCGCTGACGAACTCTTCGCTGCCGACGCTGTAGTGGCCGGAGAACTCACCCTTGTAGACGGCGCCGCGGTCGTGGAGGTCCTGCCAGAACGCCCGCGAACCATCGATGTGGCGTTGCTCGGTCGTGCGGATGAAATCATCGTTGGCGACGTCGATCGTCTTGAGCAACGGCTTCCATTCATCCTCGACAAGTTTGTCGACCCACTCCTGCGGGCTGACGCCGTTGTCCTCGGCCTTTCGGAGCACCTTCTGGCCGTGCTCGTCGGTGCCGGTGAGGTACCAGACCTTTTCGCCACGCTGCCGGTGCCACCGCGTGATGATGTCGCCCATGACTGTCGTGTAGCCGTGCCCGATGTGCGGTGCGTCATTGACGTAATAGATAGGAGTCGTGACATAAAAGGTCGAATCGGACATGATCCGAATCCTATTGCGTCGGGGCAACCAGGAGAACCGAGGTCTCAGGCGTGGGCGGCGGCGTAGACGTCTTTCTTCTTGACCCCGGTCAACTCGACGACGATTGCGATGGCATCGCGGCGGCTCTGGCCCTGACTCTCGTAGTCCTTGACCAGTGCCTTGAGCTCCTCGGCCGAGTATGAGCGCTGCTCCTCGCCGGCTCCGGCCACCACGATCGTGACCTCGCCGCGGATGCCGTGCTCTTCGGCCGCGGCCCAGTCGGCCAGCTCGAGCAATCCCCCACGCTTGACCTCTTCATAGGTCTTGGTCAGTTCGCGGCACACGGCGGCCGGTCGGTCGGGACCCCATACGTCGGCCATGGCCCGAAGCGTCGGCTCCGTGCGGTGCGGGGACTCGAAGAACACCATCGTGCGGGACTCGCGAAGGTTGTCGGTGAGACGGCGCGTACGTTCGCCGGCCTTGCGGGGCAGGAATCCTTCGAAGCAGAAGCGATCGACAGGCAGGCCCGAAACGGCCAACGCGGTCAACACGGCCGACGGGCCGGGCACCGACGTCACCCGGATGTCGGCTTCGATCGCGGCAACGACGAGGCGATAGCCGGGGTCGGACACGCTCGGCATACCGGCATCGGTCACGACGACGACGGTTCCACCGCCCTTGAGAACCTGCACGAGCTCGCCGGTGCGCTGCTCTTCGTTTCCCTCGAAATACGACACGATGCGGCCGCCGATCTCGACACCCATCTCACCGACCAGCCTCTTCAGCCGGCGGGTGTCCTCGGCCGCGA
>JBDSQP010000471.1:0-6878 GCA_039929755.1 Aeromicrobium sp.
ATCGCGCGGTCGTATGCCTACCAGTTCGCCCAGAATCAGCTCGTCGCCCGGATGGACAAGCTGCAGACCGTCGACGAGCCCGACCCGCACCTGCAGCGCGAACTCGAAAGCCGCGCAGCGGGACTCAAAGCCGTACAGACGTGGCACGCCACCCGCACTATTCAGGAATGTCGGGAAGCCTGCGGCGGCGCCGGCTACCTGGCCGAAAACCGATTGACGACCCTCAAGGGTGACTCAGATGTGTTCACCACATTCGAGGGTGATAACCACGTGCTCCTCCAACTCGTGGCCAAGGAACTCCTCACCGGCTATGCCGAAGACGTGCGCGGCCTTGAAGGTTTCAGCATGGTCAGGTTCGTCGCCGAGACGGTGACCGATGTCGTCAAGGAACGCACCGCGGCGGCTCAGCTCATTCAGCGCCTGATCGATGCGCGGCCGGGTGACAGTGATTCGGAGAAGAATCTGCTCGATCGCGGCACTCAGCTCGACCTCTTCGAGGATCGCGAGAAGCATGTCCTTGAGACCGCTGCGCGGCGCCTGCAGAAGGCCGGCAAGGACAAGGACAAGGCGTTCGAAATCTTCAACAACGCCCAGGATCACGTCGTCAAGGCCGGCCAGGTCCATATCGACCGCGTCGTGCTCGAGGCCTTCACGGCGGCGATCGCCCGCTGCGAAGACCCCGAGGCACAAGCGCTTCTGCGAGATGTCTGCGACCTCTATGCGTTGTCGACGATCGAGGACGACCGGGCATGGTTCATGGAGCACAAGCGCCTCACGACCGGCCGCTCCAAAGCGGTCACCAACGAGGTCAACAACCTGCTCTTCAGGTTGCGGCCCTACACGCTCACCCTGATCGAAGGGTTCGCCGTGCCCGAGGCAACGCTCGGCGCACAGATGCTTCTCGACGACTGACGGCCCGCCAAGCCGATCCTATTGGCGTCGTCGCCCAGGGCTGGGCCGATATTCGAAGACCGGCGGGCGCTTTGAGCGGTAGCGATGACCTGTCGGGGTTTGCCACGTCGTATTGCCCCCGTCGTCGGCGGTGACATGCCAGCCGGGCAAGTGTTTGATGGTGTGGGAGCGACCGCAGAGCCCTTGACCGTTGCTGACCGTGGTCAACCCACCGCTGACGTGGGCCAAGATGTGGTCGAACTGGCTTATCCGGCAATCACAACCTGGCTGCCTGCACGCACGGTCCTGCGTGCTGATCAGGTGACGAACTTTGCCGTCGAAACGGCGCCGCCTCTGATCGCAGTCGACGAGAGATCCATCGACGGGGTCGGTGAAGAAGCGGCGAATCCAGGCCTGTTTGCCCGCGGCGATGAGGTTGTGGGCAAGCTCCGCGGGAATCGGGCCGAATCCTGCCAGCAACGCCGGGGTCTGATCGGTGCGCATCAAGGACCCGGCGCTCATAATGACGCCGATCTCGACGTTGACGTCGGTGGCCTTCTTCTTGCCCGTGGCTCGGCAGATGAACTCATCAAATCCCCCAAGGACTTCGTCCAGGGGGTACCCCGATACGTGACACCGCGGGTTCGAGGGTCGCCGGCAGCCTTCGCTGTCGCGGCGGCGGCGTCCAACGACTTGTAGACGGCCAACAGTTGTTCGGCGGGACCGCGCAGTTGCAGGATCGCAACACCGTCGCGGTCGGGGAACATCGACACGAACCGGTCCTTGCGGTTGGCTTCGGCCCGTTGGCGCGCCGCATCGGCGTCGATGCCGATCACATAGTGGCGGGCAAGGTTGGCTGCCTTGCGAGGAGTCATGCCACGCAGTCGCGGCGCGATCTTGCTGTCGAGCGTCGCGGCCTGGTCGGCGTTCAGACCCGTTGCCTCGGCCACGACCATACGTGCCGCTTGCTCGCTGATCCCGCCTTCGGCGAACACCGCAGCGACCTCCGGCAACCGCGCCAGACCGACTGCGAACCCGTAATGATTGCCGGCCGATGACGGTGACACATTTCGGGCCATGCCGAGTTCGCCGATGACCGACAACGCGTGGTCGCCACGGCCAAGCATCATCTGGCGCGAACGCAAACTGGCGAGCTCGGCGATTTGTCTGGCCTGTTGTGCCTGAGCAGCCCTGACGACGCGGTCCATCGCCTTAATCGCATCAATCCGATCGACGCCCATGCAGTCGTCGTGATGATCAAAAACGTGCTCGCCAACGACCTGAAGCAGGTCCTCGGTCGCCACGTTTTCGAACATATTTCAACCCTAGGCGTGGGGTCAGACAGCCCAAACAGCCATCGATTTCGAGCGGATATCCGGCTGGATTCATATCCTGTTCGAATGCACCTGGAGTTCAGTGGCGAGATCTGGTTCTGGAAAGGCCCGGCGCCGTGGTTCTTCATCACGGTCCCGGATGAACAGTGTGGCGAACTGGAAGACGCATCCTCGCGCGTCAGTTACGGCTGGGGAATGATCCCGGTCACCGTACAGATCAACGGAACCGTCTGGACCACATCACTGTTCCCGAAAGACGGACAGTATGTCGTCCCGTTGAAGGCGCGAGTCCGAAATGCCGAAGGCCTTGAAGAGGGCGACGTGGTGACGGTTCGACTGACCGTGTGAGTCCCGTCACACAATTGGGTAGCAAATACTAGGACGCCCTAGTATTTACACATGAGTCTTGCACTTCACAAGCCAGTCAACCCTGTCCGGTTGGTGACGGCTTCCAGTCTTTTCGACGGCCACGACGCCTCCATCAACATCATGCGACGCATCTTTCAGAGTCAGGGCGCCGAAGTCGTTCACCTAGGCCACAACCGGTCGGTCCTTGAGGTCGTCGACGCGGCGATCGAGGAAGACGTGCAAGGCATCGCGGTCAGCTCGTATCAGGGTGGCCACGTCGAATACTTCGAATACCTCGTCGAGTCATTGCGCGAACGAGGAGCCGGACACATCAAAGTTGTCGGGGGTGGCGGAGGCGTCATCGTCGCCGAGGAGATCCAGCGCCTGCGCGCATCCGGCGTCACGATCTTCTCCCCCGAGGACGGCCAAAGGCTAGGCCTCGTCGGCATGATCAACTCCGTCGTCAAGGATTGCGATTTCGACCTGACCGAGCAGCCCGCCGATGTCAGCGCCCTGCTCGCAGGCGAACGTTCCGCGATCGCGCGCGCCATCACGATTGCCGAGCGCGATCGGCTCACGCCCGAAGCCATCAACCAGATCACCGTGGCAGCAAAGGCTTCGAAAGCACCAGTGCTAGGCATCACCGGCACCGGTGGCTCGGGCAAGTCGTCGTTGACCGATGAGCTCGTCCGCCGCTTCCGCACCGACCAGGAAGACAAACTCCGCGTCGCGGTCATCGCGGTCGACCCGACCCGTCGTCGCGGCGGCGGCGCACTTCTCGGCGACCGCATCCGGATGAATTCCCTTGACGGCGACCGCATCTTCTTCCGCTCGCTCGCGACCCGCGGCAACCACGAAGTCCCCGAGTGCCTGCCAACCGTCATCGACATCTGCAAGGCCGCCGGTTATGATCTTGTGATCGTCGAGACCCCCGGCATCGGCCAGGGCGACGCCGCCATCGTGCCGCTGGTCGACCTCTCGATGTATGTCATGACTCCCGAGTTCGGTGCCGCCTCACAGCTCGAAAAGATCGACATGCTCGACTTCGCCGACGTCGTCGCGATCAACAAGTTCGAGCGCCGCGGCGCCAAGGATGCGCTTCGCGATGTCGGCCGGCAGCTGGTTCGCAACCGTGAAGCCTTCGGCAAGCGCCCCGAGGACATGCCGGTCTATGGCACCTCGGCCGCAACCTTCAACGATGACGGCGTGACGGCGCTCTTCCAGCATCTCAAGTCGCTCCTGACCGAGAAGGGCCTGCATTTCGCGGAGGGCAAACTCCCTCGTTTGACGACTAAGTTCTCCAGCGGCATCGCTCACGTCGTACCGCCCGAACGTACCCGCTATCTCGCGGAGATCACCGAGACCATCCGTGCCTATCACGCCGAAACTTCGGTCCTCGTCGACCAGGCTCGCCGTGTTCAACGCCTCGATGCCGTCTCGGCCGAACTCGACAACGCCGGCCTCGATGCCACGGACGTGTCGGGACTCCTGGCCGATGCGAGTCGCCAACTTCCCGAAGACGTCTCCAAACAGATCGAGTCATGGCCGGCCGTCGTCGAGTCCTACTCCGGCGATGAGCTGGTCACGACGGTCCGCGGCAAAGAAATCCGCACACCACTGACACGCGAATCACTGTCCGGCAACAAGGTCCCCCGCGTCTCGCTCCCCCGAACCACTGACCACGGCGAACTCGTCTCATACTGGCGGCGCGAAAACCTGCCCGGCCACTTCCCCTTCACGGCCGGCGTCTTCCCCTTCAAACGTGAGGGCGAAGACCCCGCGCGTATGTTCGCCGGAGAGGGCGACCCGTTCCGCACCAACAAGCGGTTCAAACTGCTCTCCCAGGACGGCGAGGCCACTCGCCTGTCGACGGCTTTCGACTCCGTCACGCTGTATGGCCGCAACCCCGACCCGCGCCCCGACGTCTATGGCAAGGTCGGCACATCGGGCGTGTCAGTTGCCACCCTCGACGACATGAAAGCGCTCTATGACGGCTTCGACCTGGTGGCGCCATCGACATCGGTGTCGATGACCATCAACGGTCCGGCGCCGACCGTGCTGGCGTTCTTCCTCAACACTGTCATCGACCAACAGTTCGACAAGTTCCGCGCCGAGCACGACCGCGAACCCGATCAGTTCGAGGCTGTAGCCCTTCGCGGTGACGCCCTCAAATCCGTACGCGGCACCGTCCAGGCCGACATCCTCAAGGAGGACCAAGGCCAGAACACGTGCCTGTTCTCCACCGAATTCAGCCTGCGAATGATGGCCGACATTCAGGAATGGTTCATCGAGCAGGAGGTCCGAAACTTCTATTCGGTCTCCATCTCGGGCTATCACATCGCCGAGGCCGGGGCCAACCCCATCAGCCAGCTCGCGTTCACGCTCTCCAACGGTTTCACCTACGTCGAGGCTTACCTCGCGCGCGGTATGGACATCGACGACTTCGCACCCAACCTGTCGTTCTTCTTTTCCAACGGCATGGACCCGGAGTACTCCGTGCTCGGCCGCGTCGCCCGCCGAATCTGGTCGGTCGCGATGCGTGACAAGTACGGCGCCAACGAACGCTCACAGAAACTGAAGTACCACGTGCAGACCTCCGGGCGCTCACTCCACGCGCAGGAGATGGACTTCAATGACATCCGTACGACGCTGCAGGCGCTCATCGCGATCAACGACAACGCGAACAGCCTGCATACCAATGCCTATGACGAAGCGGTGACTACTCCGAGCCCCGAATCCGTACGCCGTGCGCTCGCGATCCAGCTCATCATCAACCGCGAATGGGGCCTCTCGAGCAATGAGAACCAGCTCCAGGGTTCGTACATCATCGATGAGATGACCGATCTCGTCGAAGCCGCTGTCCTCGCCGAGTTCGACCGCATCAACGAGCGCGGCGGCGTGCTCGGCGCGATGGAGACCGGCTACCAGCGCGGCCGCATCCAGGACGAATCGATGCTTTACGAACACCGCAAGCACGACGGCTCGCTCCCGATCGTCGGCGTCAACACGTTCCGCAAGCCCGAAAGCGACGACGAGCCCCAGTCGGTCGAGCTCGCGCGTGCGACCGATGAGGAGAAGGAGTCACAGCTCGCTCGCGTGCACGCGTTCCAGGATGCGCATCGCGAGGAAGCTGCGGCCGCAATCGAACGTCTCAAGGCGGCGGCGATCAGCCAGGAGAACGTGTTCGCGGTTCTGATGGATGCCGCCCGCGTCTGCTCCCTCCAGCAGATCACCGACACCTTCTTCGAAGTCGGCGGACAGTACCGCCGCAACGTCTGACCAGGCTCTTTCTTGTCAGGTCTCGGACAGAAGCGGCAGCTGGCGTACGCTCTCGAACCGTCTCGGGCTTCCGTCGACGGGGTCGGTGAAGGCGAGTTCGCCGGCCAACAACTGAAGCGGGCGCGAGAAGTCGTCGACCTCGAGATCGAGCACTGTGGGGTACATCGGGTCGTTCACGATCGGCACGCCGAGGCCATTCAGGTGCGCGCGCAACTGATGCGTGCGGCCCGTACGGGGCGTAAGGCGGTAGATCGCGTGATCGCCGTCGCGGGATTCGAGTTCGATCAGGGTCTCGGCGTTGACCGGCGCATCGGGCACAACCTCGACCTGCCAATTGCCACGCACCTTCCGCAGGTGGTTGCGAACCGTGACAGGGAGTTCGAGCTCCTCCCGCGACGGTGCCAGCGCCCGATAGGTCTTGTGCACAGAACCGGCCTGGAACATCGACTGATAGGCGCCCCGCCATCGTCGCTCCGTCCCGAGCATCAGGAGCCCCGATGTCACCCGGTCGAGCCGGTGCAGGGGCGACAGTTCCGGCAAGCCCAGCTCATCGCGCAGCCGCACCACGACGCTCTCCCGCACGTGCCGGCCCCGCGGGATCGTCGACAGGAACGCCGGCTTGTCGATGACGACAATCCGGTCGTCCCGGTGCACCACGTGGATCTGTCCGGGGACCTCGACCTCGTCGGGCAGCGCACGATGGAACCACACGAACGTATGGGGCTTGTAGGGGTGACCCTCTGCCACGGCTTCGCCGGAGTCGTAAACGAAACGCTCATCGGCCAACATCGCCGCCACGTCGACTCTCTCGGGCAATCGTTGCCGCAACCAGATGCCCATCGTCGGCCATGGGTCGAGGCGCGGGAGGCCGCGGTCCGGAGTACGCAACCAGGCCGCACCGAGTCCGTGGCGCTGTGGCAACGGCGAACGGGGAGGCATCCGTCGATGCTATCGACTCCTCGTAGGCTGGGGACCATGAGCGCCCTCCCGACCTTTGACCAGGTGTCAGCCCTGCCCGCGATCATC
>JBDSQP010000472.1:0-12902 GCA_039929755.1 Aeromicrobium sp.
GTCGACATCGAGCCGGAGTACATGAAGACCGACACAAGGCTGAGACCCATTGCGACTTCATACGAGATCATCTGGGCACTCGAACGCATACCGCCGAGCAGCGAGTATGTCGAGCCGGAAGACCAGCCTGCGAGCACGATGCCATAAACACCGATCGAGGTCACGGCGAGGATGTAGAGAACGGCGACCGGGAGATCGGTGAGCTGCAGGGGCGTCATGCGATCGGTGAACGGGATCCTGGCTTCGGGTCCGAACGGGATGACCGCCCAGGCAAGGAATGCCGGGATGGTCGCGAGGATCGGGGCAAGGATGTAGACGCCCTTGTGGGCCGCCTTGACGACGATGTCTTCCTTGAGGGCCAGTTTGACACCGTCGGCGAGGCTCTGAAGAAGGCCGAAGGGGCCGTGCACATTGGGGCCGATGCGGTGCTGCATCTTGGCGACCACACGACGTTCAAACCAGATGTTGAACAGCGTGTAGACCACGAGGATCACGAAGATCAGGACGGCCTTGAGCGCAACCACCCAGAACGGTTCGTTTCCGAAGAGGGGACTCATTCCCGTCCTCGCTTCGCTCCGGGCGCGAATGAGGCACAAAACAACGCTGTGCCTTTGATTCGTTCGCTTCGCTCACTCATTTCTTGCCCCCTTCCAGGGAAACTACGTCGCCGTAGCCTGCGCCGAGCGAGACCCGCAGGGACTGTCCGGCCGAATTGGACGGGGCCCAGACGACGCCTTCAGGCAGATCGGCGACCTCGGCAAAGAAACTGACTTCGCCGGTCGATGTGGCGAGGGTGACCGTGTCACCCGCACCCGCACCGGCCTTCTTGAGTGTGGCCGCGCTGGCGCGGATCACAGCAGGACGAGCGGTATGTCTGTAGAGCTCCTGGCCGTCCTGGCCAACACCGTCATCAATCATGAGGCGCCACGTATCGAGGAGAACCGAGCCCTTCTTGACCGCGGTCGGCTCGGGACTGACGGCGGGGAAGTCCGCTCTGGGTCCGTCCCAGGGACCGACTTCCTGCATATCGGTGCGGGCCTGGTCGACCGAACGGAAACCGAGCGGAGCGCCAAGCTCTTCGGCGATGCCTGCGAGCACACGGAGGTCGGTGAGTGAATTGGACTCTGTGAGGACGGCGCCGAAGGTTCGGGCACGGCCCTCCCAGTTGACGAACATGCCGGGCTTCTCAACGACACTGGCAACGGGAAGGACGACATCGGCAACGGCAGTGACATCGCTCTCGCGAATCTCGAGGCTGACGACGAAGTCGGCAACCTTGAGGGCTGCACGCGCCTGAGCCGGATTGGGCAGGTCGTCGAGCTCGACGCCACCGATGACGAGGGCCTTGATCGCTCCGGACTCTGCTGCGGCGAGGATGCCCCCGGTGTCACGGCCCTTCTTGGCCGGAATCGTCCGGACGCCCCATGCGGCTGCAAGGTCGGCGCGCGCACTGGCGTCGGCCAGCGGGCGGGCGCCAGGCAGAAGGGCTGGGAGGCAGCCGGTTTCGACAGAACCGCGGTCTCCGGCGCGGCGCGGGATCCATGCCAGTCGTGCCTTGGCATCGGTTGTTGCGGTGAGCGCAGCGCTGAAGGCACCGGGTACCGAGGCAAGTCGTTCGCCGGCGAGGACAATCGTGTCCTCATCTAGCACGAGGGCCGCCAACGCTTCGGGTTCGCCTCCGGGCGCGATCTGGATGAGTTCGCCACCCATCTTGGCAAGGCCCCGGGTCGCGTGTGTGGCGATGGCCTTGACCTTGACCCCGTTGCGAGAAGCCTTGCGAAGGCGTAGGAACACGACTCCGGCTTCGTCTTCGGGTTCGAAGCCCACGAGGACGACAGTCGATGCCTTCTCAAGGTCAGCGAAGGTCACCGTCAACGAAGTGGCCGCGACATGGGTTGCCAGGAAATCGGCTTCTTCCTCCGAGTGCGCGCGGCTGCGGAAGTCGATGTCATTGGTCTTGAGGGCGACACGCGCGAACTTGGAATAGGCGTAGGCGTCTTCGGCAGTCAGCCGACCGCCGGTGAGCACGCCGACCTTGCCTTCGGCCTTCTTCAGACCCTGCGCGGCAGCGGCCAGCGCGGCCGGCCAGGAGACGGGTTCGAGTTGGCGGGTCTTGGGGTTGCGGACCATCGGCCGGGTCAGTCGATCGCCCTGGGCGGCATAGGTGAACGCGAAGCGGTCCTTGTCGCTGATCCATTCCTCGTTGACCTCGGGATCGTCACCAGCGAGTCGGCGCATGACCTTGCCCCGACGGTGATCGACGCGGATGGCCGAACCGCAGGAGTCGTGTTCGGCGATCGACGGGGTCGACACGAGGTCGAACGGTCGGGCACGGAATCGATAGTCGGCGCTGGTCAGGGCACCAACTGGGCAAATCTGGATCGTGTTGCCCGAGAAGTACGACGAGAACGGCTCTTCTTCGTAGATGCCAACCTGCTGGTAGGCACCGCGCTCGATCAGGGTGATGAACGGGTCGCCGGCGATCTGCTCGGAGAAGCGAGTGCAACGGGCGCAGAGCACGCAACGTTCGCGGTCGAGCAGCACCTGCTCGGAGACCTTGATCGGCTTGGGATAGGTGCGCTTGCTCTCGACGAACCGGGACTCCCCGTAGCCGTGGCTCATCGCCTGGTTCTGCAAGGGGCACTCGCCGCCCTTGTCGCAGACCGGGCAATCGAGTGGGTGGTTGATGAGCAGGAATTCCATGTTGCCGTTTTGGGCCTTGAGCGCCACGGGCGACGTCACCTGGGTCTTGACGACCATGCCGGCAGCCGCCTCAAGCGTGCAAGAGGCCTGCGGCTTGGGGAATCCGCGACCGTTGCCGGCATCGGTGACCTCGACGAGGCACTGGCGGCAAGCGCCGACCGGCTCGAGGAGCGGGTGATCACAGAAACGCGGGATCTCAACGCCCACGACTTCGGCGGCACGGATAATGAGGGTGCCCTTGGGGACACTGACCTCGACGTCGTCGATGGTCAGGGTGATCAGGTCGCTCGCGACCTCTACGGCTTCGGTCGCGGTCATTTCGCTCCGACCTTCTCAAAAAGGGTGGACGCTGCGGGCGGGAAGGTATCCCATGACGGCGTATGCATACCAGCCTCGAACTCAGCTCGGAAATATTGGATGGCGGACGTGATCGGGCTCGTCGCACCATCGCCGAGGGCGCAAAACGCGCGACCGAGGATGTTTTCGCACAGATCGACGAGCAACTCGATGTCGCCGTGGCGACCTTCGCCCTTGTCGAGGCGGTCGAGGGTCTGGACGAGCCACCACGTGCCTTCGCGGCAAGGGGTGCACTTACCGCAGGACTCGTGTTTGTAGAACTCGGTCCAGCGCAGGACGGCCCTGACAACGGACGTCGTCTGGTCGAATACCTGCAAGGCCTTCGTGCCGAGCATCGATCCGGCCGCGCCGACACCTTCGTAGTCGAGAGGGATGTCCAGGTGTTCGGCCGTGAGGATCGGGGTCGAGGATCCACCGGGCGTCCAGAACTTGAGTTCGGAGCCTTCGCGCATACCGCCACCGAGCTCGAGGAGCTCGCGCAACGTGATGCCGAGCGGGGCTTCATACTGTCCCGGCGACTTGACGTGGCCCGACAGTGAATAGAGCGTCATGCCCTTGGACTTCTCTGTGCCCATCGAGCTGAACCATTCGGCGCCGCCATTGACGATGCAGGGCACCGAGGCGATCGATTCGACGTTGTTGATCACGGTCGGGCACGCATAGAGGCCCTCGACGGCGGGGAACGGCGGGCGCAGTCGCGGTTGACCGCGACGGCCTTCGAGGGAATCGAGCAGTGCGGTCTCTTCGCCGCAAATGTAGGCTCCTGCGCCGGCGTGGATCACCAGATCGCAGTTGAAACCCGAGCCCTGGATGTCCTGACCGAGATAGCCGGCCTTGTAGGCCTCTCGCACGGCCGCGCGGAGGCGGCGTACGACGTGGAGAACTTCGCCGCGAACGTAGATGAATGCCTTCTCGGCACGGATCGCATATGAGGCGATGATGACGCCCTCAATGAGCGTATGCGGGGTGGCCATCATGAGCGGGATGTCTTTGCAGGTGCCCGGCTCGGACTCATCGGCGTTGACGACGAGGTAATGGGGCTTGCCGTCGCCCTGCGGGATGAAACTCCACTTCATACCCGTCGGGAAGCCGGCGCCACCGCGTCCACGGAGGCCGGAATCCTTGACGAGCTCCGTGACGTCTTCGGGCTTCATGGCGAGAGACTTTTTGAGTGCCTCGTAGCCGCCGGTGTTTTCATATGCCTTGAGCGTCCATGCTTTGTCGTTGCCCCAGTCGGCAGTCAGGACGGGCGTGAGGGTGTCGGTCATTCTTTGCCCTCCTCTGCCTGCGCGTTAAGTGACGGCGCCGTCCATCCCTTTTCGCTGGCGATCCGCAGACCCACCAGCGAGGCTTCACCGGCAGCCGGTCCCTCATCAACGAGGCCGTCTTCGAAGCCGGCGAGAACCCGCTCGGCTTCTTTCCACGTCGTGATCGTGGCGCCGCGGCTCGCGCAGACCTTCTTGCCTGCACGCAGGTCGTCGACGACCTGCATTGCTGACTCGGGCGTCTGATTGTCGAAGAATTCCCAGTTGACCATCATCACCGGTGCGTAGTCGCACGCCGCATTGCATTCGATGTGCTCGAGGGTGACCTTGCCGTCTTCGGTCGTCTCGTCGTTGCCGACATCGAGGTGACCCTTGAGGCGTTCGAAGATCTCGTCGCCACCCATCACCGCGCAGAGAGTGTTGGTGCAGACACCGACGTGATAATCGCCGACAGGCCGGCGCTTGTACATCGTGTAAAAAGTCGAAACGCCGGAGACTTCGGCGGCGCTGATGCCGAGGATGTCCGAGCAAAGCTCGATGCCCTCGTTGGTCACATGGCCTTCGGAGGACTGGATCAGGTGCAACATCGGCAACAACGCGGAACGGGCCTGCGGATATCTGCCCGCAAGCTCGTGAAGCTCTTCAACGGTCTTCGTGTTCAACGGTCGACTCCGCCCATGACTGGATCGATGCTGGCAATGGCGACGATGACGTCGGCGATGTAGGCGCCCTCACTCATGACCGAGGTGCCCTGGAGGTTGACGAACGACGGATCGCGGAAATGCACGCGATAGGGACGGGTGCCGCCTTCGGAAACCGCGTGACACGAGATCTCGCCACGGGGTGCCTCGATGCTGGCGTAGGCCTGACCGACGGGAACCTTGAAGCCCTCGGTCACGATCTTGAAGTGGTGGATGAGGGCTTCCATCGACTCGCCCATGATCTTCTGGATGTGCTCGGCTGAGTTGCCCTGACCGTCGGCGCCGACCGACAGCTGGGACGGCCACGCGATCTTCTTGTCGGCGATCATGACCGGGGCACCCTCGAGCTTGGCGAGGCGTTCGGTGGCCTGCTCCACAATCTTGAGCGATTCCCACATCTCGTCGAGGCGAACGCGGAAACGGCCATAGGCATCGGGCTCGTTGCGGGTGACAACGTCGAAGTCGTACGTCTCATAACCCCAGTACGGTTGCTTCTTGCGCAGGTCCCAGTCGTAGCCGGTGGCGCGCAGTGGCGGACCGGTGAGACCGAGGGCCAGGCAGCCCGCGAGGTCGAGGTGACCGACGCCCATGAGGCGGCCCTTGAAGATCGGGTTGGCGTTGCAGAGTGCGGCGTACTCGGGCAGTCGCTTCTTGAGCAGTTTGATCGTGTCGCGAAGTTGCTTGATGGCGCCATCGGGGATGTCCTGGGCGACTCCGCCCGGACGGAAGTAGGCGTGGTTCATACGCAGCCCGCTAATCGCCTCGAACAGGTCGAGAATCTTTTCACGGTCACGGAAACCACACGTCATGACGGTCAGCGCGCCGATCTCCATACCGCCGGTGGCGATGCAGACCAAGTGCGAGGAGATGCGGTTGAGCTCAAGCATGAGGACGCGAATGATCTGCGCCTTCTCGGGGATCTGGTCCTCGATGCCGAGGAGCTTTTCGACCGCGGCCACATAAGCAGCTTCATTGGAGAACGGTGCGACGTAGTCCATACGGGTGCAGAACGTCACGCCCTGAGTCCAGCTGCGGAACTCCATGTTCTTCTCGATACCGGTGTGCAGGTAGCCGATGCCACAGCGGGCTTCGGTAACCATTTCACCGTCAATCTCGAGCACGAGTCGAAGCACACCGTGGGTCGAGGGGTGCTGCGGGCCCATGTTGATGACGATGCGGTCGCCGATACCTCCGGCACCGATCTGATCCCAGTCCTGGCCGGTCACCGTGTAGACCTGACCGCCGGCCGTTTCGGTGCTGCTTGCGTACGGATCAGTCATTAGTTATAGCTCCTGCGCTGGTCCGGCGGCGGGATGGTCGCACCTTTGTACTCAACCGGGATGCCACCGAGCGGGTAGTCCTTGCGCTGCGGGTGGCCGGGCCAGTCGTCGGGCATGAGGATGCGAGTCAGCGCCGGGTGGCCGTCGAAGATGATGCCGAAGAAGTCATAGGTTTCGCGCTCATGCCAGTCGGCCGTCGGATAGATGCTGACGACGCTCGGGATGTGCGGATCACTGTCGGGGGCGGTGACCTCGAGCCGGATGCGACGGTTGTGGGTCATCGACATGAGGTGGTAGACGGCGTGGAGTTCGCGGCCGGTTTCGTGCGGGTAGTGGACGCCCGAGACGCCGCTGCAGAACTCGAAGCGGAGCGCATCGTCATTTCGAAGATGCGTCACCACGTCGAGGATGTGCGCGCGACGAATGAAGAACGTGATCTCGCCGCGGTCGACAACGACCTTCTCTATTGCTTCCCCCGAATGAGCACCAGCGCCCTTGAGGAGTTGCTCAAGCTGGTCGGAGACCTCATCGAACCAGCCGCCGTAGGGCTTGTTGGCCGGAGCCGGGAAGACGATCGGCTGGGTCAACCCGCCATAGCCCGACGTGTCGCCGGTGCCGCTGACGCCGAACATGCCTTCACGAACGTCGACGATCTCGAGTTCGGTGGCCTGCGTCGGGACTACTGCGTTCGTTTCGTCACTCATCGCATAAGGCCCTTCATCGCCGACGTCGGGGTGGCCAGCAAAGCGGCCTCTTCGAGTTCGGCGATCTGAGCGACTCGGTTGACGCCGAGCTTTTCGTTCAGCAATTTGTCGTGCAACTTGAGTACGGCATCGATCAGCATTTCGGGACGAGGCGGGCACCCCGGGAGGTACATGTCGACAGGAACGACGTGGTCAACTCCCTGAACGATCGCGTAGTTGTTGAACATGCCGCCCGAGCTTGCACAGACGCCCATCGCGAGCACATATTTGGGTTCGGCCATCTGATCGTAGATCTGGCGGAGGACAGGCGCCATCTTCTGGCTCACGCGACCGGCAACGATCATCAGGTCGGCCTGTCGCGGCGAAGGCCGGAAGACCTCCATACCGAATCTCGCGGAGTCGTAACGTGGCGCGCCGAATGTCATCATTTCGATCGCGCAGCACGCGAGGCCGAAAGTTGCCGGCCAGAATGACGCCTTACGGAAGTAGCCGGCCAGTCCTTCGACGGTCGACAACAAGACTCCGCTGGGCAGTTTCTCTTCGAGACCCATAAGTCAGTCCCACTCCAGTCCGCCGCGGCGCCATACGTACGCATACGCAATGAAGACCGTGGCCATAAATATGAACATCTCGATGAGTCCGAACCAGCCGAGCGCATCAAAGGCAACGGCGAAGGGATACAGGAAGACGATTTCGATGTCGAAGACGATGAAGAGCATCGCGATGATGAAGTAGCGGACCGACACCTTGCCGCCGCCCTCGGGCAACGGGCTCGGCTGGATGCCCGACTCATAGCGATCGAGCTTGGCGCGGTTGTAGCGCTTGGGACCGGTGAACGGGGCGATGCCGACACTGCCGACGGCAAATGCGGCGGCCACGACACCCAGAACGAGGATCGGCGTATAAGAATTCACCTCAGGGCCCCTCCTTCCTGACTTCGTGAAAGTTTTCACGAGCGGTGACGACGATCACAGTCTAGGCCCGCTTCAAGGCACGTTATCAGCGGGGTACTGACGTCCAAAACCGCTGGTGGAGGCACTCCCTCATACCTGCTGGGCAGGCTATTTATGCAAGGAAACCGTGTTCAAATTCGATACCTGATCCGGGCTTTACGGCTTGACCGAATGATGCAGCGCGACGATTCCGCCGGAGAGATTTCGCCATTCGACCCGACCCCAACCGGCGTGCACGATGATCCGGGCGAGGGACTCCTGATCGGGCCATCCCTGGATCGATTCGGCGAGGTAGACGTAGCTTTCCGGATTGGACGAAACGCTCGTCGCGATCGCCGGCAAAGCCTTCATGAGGTAGTTGGAGTAGACACTGCGGAACGGCGCCCAGGTCGGCTGGCTGAACTCGCAGATGACCAGACGGCCACCCGGCCTGGTGACCCGGAGCATTTCGCGAAGGCCCGCCGATGGGTCGACGAAGTTTCGGATGCCGAAGGAGATCGTGACCGCGTCGAAGGACTCGTCGGCAAACGGAAGTTGTGTCCCGTCGCCAGCGGTGAAAGCCAAGCCGGGATATTCAGCCTTGCCGACATTCAGCATGCCCTGGGAGAAGTCACACGGGACGACGACCGCGCCCGCGGTTGCGAACGGAACGCTCGAGGTTCCGGTGCCCGCGGCGAGGTCGAGAATCCGCTCACCATGACGGGGCGCGACCATCTCGACGACCTTGGCTCGCCACCGGCGGTCTTGCCCCATCGACAGCACGTCGTTGGTGATGTCATATCGCTTGGCGACCTCATCGAACATCTTGGCGACGTCGTGCGGTTGCTTATCCAGACTGGCTCGGCTCACCGGATTACTTTCCCACGGGTAGGCTTTGATGCTGTGAGCAACCCTGCAGTCGAGGAGGCTTCTCAGCCACTCCTCGTACGGACGGTCCCCGTCGACGATCCCGGTTCGTTGCTCGCGCTCCTCCCCCGCAACGACGCGCTCGCCTGGGTTCACGGCGGTGACGGCATCGTCGGATGGGGTCGCAGTGCCAGTTTTACCGCCTCCGGTGACGATCGTTTCGACGCCGCCGCAAAATGGTGGGCCGACCTCGCGGGAGCCTCTGTAGTTCGTGACGAGATCAATCGCCCGGGCAGCGGTCTGGTCGCCTTCGGTACATTCGCGTTCTCCGACGACTCCGGGGCGAGCCTCCTTGTCGTACCCGAAGTAATCGTTGGCCGCCGGGACGGCGTTTGCTGGCTGACCACGATCGCCGCTGGAATCACGGCACAACCCGTGCTCGGTGTCGCCGATTCGCCCGAGCCTCCGGTTGGCACGACGTTCAGCGATGGCTCGGTCAACAGCGCCGACTGGCAGGCCATCGTGGCTCAGGCTGTCGACCGCATCGCTGCCGGCGACCTCGACAAGATCGTGTTGGCCCGCGATGTCGAAGCGAATGTGAAATCGCCCCTTGACGTACGCTGGCCCTTGTCCCAGCTCGTCGACCAGTACCCGAGTTGCTGGACGTTTCACGTCGACGGTTTCTTCGGTTCGACCCCCGAAATGCTTGTCCGACTCGAACGCGGACTCATCACGTCTCGAGTCCTGGCCGGCACAATCCGCCGCACCGGCGACGACGCCCACGACCTCGCCCTCGCCGGCTCCCTCGCACGATCGAGCAAGGACCTCGAGGAGCACGAGTATGCGGTGCGTTCCGTTGCCGAAGCCCTCGCTCCACACTGCACGTCCATGAACGTGCCGGAGTCTCCCTTCGTCCTGCACCTGCCCAATGTCATGCACCTCGCGACCGATGTCACCGGTGTCATCAACGACGACGCCTCGGCCCTGACGTTGGCCGCTTCACTCCATCCATCGGCGGCCGTCGGCGGGACGCCAACAGACGTTGCGGTTCGACTGATTTCACAGCTGGAACAGATGGACCGCGCCCGCTATGCCGGTCCCGTCGGCTGGATCGGCGCGTCAGGAGACGGTGAATGGGGTATCGGCCTGCGTTCGGCGCAGATCGAGGATGACGGCATGCTCGTGCGGCTGTTCGCCGGTTGCGGCATCGTGGCCGACTCAATACCCGAAGATGAACTGGCCGAGTCGAACGCCAAACTCATCCCCGTACGGGATGCGCTCGCCCCTCAGGATTAGTCACGCCTCGAGAAGACCCTGACGACGCGCAATTGCGGCGGCCTCGGTGCGCGTTGAGGCCCCGAGCTTCGCGAGAATGTTGGACACATGCACTGACACGGTCTTGGGGCTGATGAACAACAGTTTGGCAATCTCGCCGTTGGTGTGGCCGGCAATGAGTTGACCCAGAACCTCCACTTCGCGCGGCGTGAGTTCATCGAAGGCGTGGTCGCGGCGGGAGACACCGGTCGCGCCGATCGCATCGATCTCGTCAATGAGTGGCTTTGCCCCGAGTCGGGACGCTGTGTCGACGGCATCGACGAGGAGTCGCTGGGCCTCGCCCGAATCGCCCGACGCCTGCAGCACGGCTGCCAGCCTGGCCGTCGAACGTGCTTCCTCGTAGACATTGCCCAGTGCGGCGAAGCCCTCGACGGCTTCACGCCATGGACCCGTGAGCGTCCCGAGGTCGATGTCGCCGTTGCCCGTAAGCCAGCGAAAACGCAGCGCCTCCGCATTGGCCCTCGCGAGCCACGCTTGACCCTCGGGCCCGAACTGGCCCCGCACTCCGATGGTTCGCTCGACTCCCTCCATGACCCTCGTGGCGATGCCGTCGAACTCCTCCCGCTCGGCAGCAGTCGCCGTCGGGGCCGCCGCGGCGAGGCGTCCAAGTATCAGGCCACCCATTCGAATCCGCGCCGGCGCCAGCGGACTGTCCCAATCCTCGGTGAGCGATTCGAGGAGGGCGTCGTGCCAGGCGATGGCGGCCGAGACGTTCGGCGCAAGGTCGATGGCCGCGGTGCCGGCGTAGATCGCGAGGACGATGTCCTGGGACCACAGCGGCTTGAGGCGCTCTATGGTTTCCAGCGCTGAGGCGTCACCGCGCCCCGCAGAAACCATCACCCCGACGGCCTCGAGCGTTGCGGCTGCGAGCGGAGGCGGACTCAGCTTGCCGACTTTGCCGAGTTCGGTGACGCGGTCCCACCGTCCCCGCAAGTAGGCGGTGACCGACGCAAACACGCGGCCATCGAAGCCGTATGGCGCCCAGCTACGACCTGCGTCGGCGGCTCTCTTCATGGCCTCGAGGAAGGATTCTTCGGCCTTATCAAGCTCGCCGCGGTCGTAAAGGAAGAATGCCAGCAGGATGTGGGCGCGCAACTCGCCGACGACATTGCCCCCGGCTCTTGTCGACTCGATGAGCTCGGCAAAACGGCGCTTGGCTTCATCGGGGTCGTCACCCGAACGGCTTTGAAGCCGGGCCTGCACGGCCGTGGCGTCGGCGACCACATGCGGCAGACCGAGCCGTTGGCCAAGCGATCGCGCCTGGGCAGCCCAAGCGAAGGCTTCGTCGTCCCTTCGGGCATCGCTCGCGATGTTGGCGTAGAGGGCTTCGGCAAGAGCTCGCAATTCGGTCGGTTCTTCGGCGGTGAGTTCCAGCGCCTCGAGCGAAGCGGCCTCGGCGTCGAGGGTCATCGCCGCCGCGAATGCCGCCGTGCCCAATTCGACGAGAAGCCGGCCACGATCCTGGGCAGTGGCATCGGCCGGAAGGTGCCGAAGATTGTCTCTGACCAGGGCTGTTGCCCTTTGCATATGACCGGCGGCCGTCAGCGCCTCACTCGCACGGATGACAAGGCCGATGACGTCAGTGCCTTCGGGGGCAGCATCAATGATCTCCAGAGCCCGCTCGTAGCAGTCGGCGGCTTCGTCGTAGCCATGAACGCGTACGGCCTGCTCTCCGGCCTCGATCTTGGCGACGAATGCTGCGGGCAGATCCCCTGCCTCAAGGGCGTGGTTGGCGATCTCAGATGCCCTGGCGACGAATCCATCCTTGGTCAGAGCGGCGAGATAGGCGAGGTGAATCCTTCGGCGTTCGCCGGGCAGCAGATCGTCATAGACGACTTCGGCGAGCAACGCGTGCCGGAAGGTATAGGAGTCATCGGAGGCTCGGGTCAGAATCTTGTGGTCGAGGGCTGAGCGCAAGGCGACGTCCAGCTCACTCGGGTCTAAGCCGACAACCTCGGCGAGCAATTCGTCGGTCACCGGACCGCCTGCGCACGAGGCGGCCCTGACGACCTGACGTCCGAGGTCGTCGAGCCGATCGAGGCGTACAAGGAGGAGGTCGGCGAGTGTCTCGGGCAACGGGTTGCCGTCATCGGCGCCGGCATCGATCAGTTCTTCGACAATGAATGCGTTGCCCTCAGCGCGCCTGACGATCGCGGCGAGGCCGCTGGCTCCGGGGGCGTCGCTGCTTCTGGAACGGACGAGGTCACGGACCTCATCGTCATCCAGTGGACCCAGGTCAAGCCGTTGAACTCCCGGAAGCCGGGCCCATTCGGCGACCGCCGTGCGGAGCGGGTGGCGGCGATGTAAATCGTCGCTCCGATAGGAAACGACGACATGCACAGGCCCGGCAAATCGCTGGTTCAGGACATAGCGGACGAGGTGGCGGGTCGAAGCGTCCGCCCAATGGACGTCTTCGAGGATCAGGAGAACCGGGCCGTCACCTGCAAGCCAGTCGAGGGCTGCGACCAGGTCGGCGAAGAGTTCGCCACTTCCCGATCCGGGGTCGGATCGCGGGCCGCCCGGCAGCAATGGGGCCAAGGCGTGAAAACGGTGGGCCACTTCGGCGCGCTCGTCTTCGGTCAGCCGACCAAGAACCTCCACGAACGGCTGGAACGGAAAGGCACTCTCGCCGAGGTCAAGGCAATGACCGACAAGAACCCTTTGTCCGTCTTCAACGGCGCGGGCGGCCAATTCACGCAGTACCCGGGTCTTGCCGATACCGGCGTCGCCCGAAAGGAGGACGGCCCCCTGTCTCGGT
>JBDSQP010000473.1:0-7841 GCA_039929755.1 Aeromicrobium sp.
GCTCGGCGACAGTGAGAGCTAACTCGCCCTTGGGACCCTTGACCTTGATGTCCTGTCCGTCGATGGTGACATCGACGCCGGACGGAACAATGACGGGAACTTTACCAATGCGTGACATTGTCGTACCTCCCGTTACCAGATGTAGGCGAGGACTTCTCCGCCTACACCCTTGTTATTTGCCTGACGATCGGTGAGGAGTCCCTGGCTTGTCGAAATAATCGCCACACCAAGTCCGCCGAGCACCTTGGGCAGGTTGCTGGACTTTGCGTAGACACGAAGGCCGGGCTTGCTGATGCGGCGGATGCCTGCAATCGAGCGCTCCCGGTGCGTGCCGTACTTCAAGGTGATCGTCAGCGTCTTGCCGACTTCGCCTTCTTTGGGCTCAGTCACTTCAAAGCCGGTGATGTAGCCCTCGCGCTTCAGAATGTCGGCAACGCCGGCCTTCAGCTTCGAGTACGGCATCGCGACACTGTCGTGATAAGCCTGGTTGCCGTTGCGGACACGCGTCAGCATGTCTGCGATCGGATCAGTCATTGTCATTGTTTATGCACTTTCCTGCGACGGTTTCGCGCTCACGGCGTGAGACGACCTTTCGCGTTCATAGGGGTGGATTACCAAGAGCTCTTGGTGACGCCGGGCAGCTCGCCGCGGTGTGCCATCTCGCGAAGGCAGATGCGGCAGAGACCAAACTTGCGGTAGACGCTCTTAGGACGGCCGCAGCGCTGGCAACGCGTGTAACCGCGGACAGCAAACTTGGGCTTACGAGCGGCCTTGACCTTCAAACCTGTTTTAGCCATGGTCAGTTCTCCTTGTACGGGAAGCCGAGAAGCTTGAGGAGCGCGCGGCCCTCTTCGTCATTGGCGGCCGTCGTGACGATGGTGATGTCCATGCCACGCTGACGGTCGACGTCATCCTGATTGATTTCGTGGAACATCACTTGTTCGGTCAGACCGAAGGTGTAGTTGCCACGACCATCGAACTGTCGGGGCGACAGTCCACGGAAGTCACGGATGCGGGGAAGCGCGAGCGACAGGAGCCGATCGAGGAATTCCCACATGCGGTCGCCGCGCAGCGTCACGTGGGTGCCGATCGGCATACCCTCGCGTAGCTTGAACTGGGCGATGGACTTGCGGGCCTTGGTGACCTGCGGCTTCTGGCCGGTGATCGCGGTGAGGTCGCGAATTGCGCCCTCGATCAACTTGCCGTCGCGAGCTGCCTCGCCGACGCCCATGTTGACGACGATCTTGGTCAGGCCAGGAACCTGCATGACATTTTGGTAATCGAACTGTTCGCGCAGAGCCGGAAGGATCTCTTCGCGATAGCGGGCCTTGAGGCGCGGGATTTCACGCGTTTCGGTGCTCATCAGATCTCCTCTCCGGTCTTTTTGGCGATGCGCACACTGCGGTGCGCCTTGTAGGTGGAACCGTCGGGACGGGTCTTGGTGACTTCGTCACGGCGGAAGCCGATGCGTGTGGTGACCTTGTTGCCCTTGACATCGACGACGAGCGCCACGTTCGAGACGTGAATCGGAGCCTCGGTCGTGATGATGCCGCCGGTGTTGGAACCGTTGGCCTGGCCAGCCTTGGTGTGCTTCTTGATGCGATTCACACCTTCGACGATGACGCGATCGGCCTCGGTCAACACTTCGATGACCTTGCCTTCGACGCCCTTGTCTTTGCCGGCGATGATGCGGACGTGGTCACCCTTTTTGATGCTGACTGTGCCTGACTTCTTTGGCATCTCAGAGCACCTCCGGTGCAAGCGAAATGATGCGCATGAACTTCTTGTCGCGAAGTTCGCGGCCGACCGGGCCGAAGATACGCGTACCACGCGGGTCTCCGTCGGCCTTGAGGATTACGGCTGCGTTTTCGTCGAACTTGATGTAGGAACCGTCGGGACGACGGCGTTCCTTCACAGTCCGGACGACGACAGCCTTGACAACTTCACCCTTTTTGACGTTTCCGCCAGGGATGGCGTCTTTCACGGTGGCGACGATCATGTCGCCGATACCCGCGTAGCGTCGACCAGATCCGCCGAGTACACGGATGCAAAGGATTTCCTTGGCACCGGTGTTGTCGGCGACCTTGAGTCGCGACTCCTGCTGAATCATCGAGTATCTCCTACTTGGCTTTCTCGAGAACTTCGACGATGCGCCAGCGCTTCGTCGCCGACAGCGGACGGGTCTCCATAATCAGGACCCGATCGCCGATACCGGCTTCGTTGGCTTCGTCATGCGCCTTGAACTTGGTGTTACGGCGCAGAACCTTGCCGTAGAGCGGGTGCTTGACTCGATCTTCCACGTTGACGACGCAGGTCTTGTCCATCTTGTCGCTCACGACGAGACCCTCGCGGGTCTTGCGTGGCGTCCTGGAGTCGGCCGCTGCCGCAGTTGGTTGTTCGGTCACTTCTTCGTCCTTCTTGATCGTGTCGCTCATGCGTCCGCCTTCACTTCAGCATCGTCAACTTCGATGATGCCGAGCTCGCGCTCACGCAGAACCGTGTAGATCCTGGCAATGTCGCGACGGACGGTGCGCAGACGCGCATTGTTCTCGAGCTGACCAGTTGCGTTCTGGAAACGAAGGTTGAAAAGCTCTTCCTTCGATTCGCGCAGCTTGCCCGCCAAATCGTCGACGGACAACGCACGCAGCTCAGCGGCGGTGGTGATGGTAGCCATCAGAAATCACCATTTTCGCGGGAAATGAATCGTGCCTTCATCGGAAGCTTGTGGATCGCGAGGCGCGCAGATTCACGTGCAACGCTTTCCGAGACACCCGAAAGTTCGAACATGACACGTCCGGGACGGACGTTGGCGATCCACCACTCGGGCGAACCCTTACCGGAACCCATGCGGGTTTCGGCCGGCTTCTTTGTCAACGGACGGTCGGGGTAGATGTTTATCCACACCTTGCCGCCGCGCTTCATGTGACGCGTCATGGCGATACGAGCGGACTCGATCTGACGGTTGGTCACATACGCACCATCGATTGCCTGGACACCGAAGTCACCGAAGGCGAGCGACGTTCCACCCTTGGCAGCGCCGGAACGCTTGGGGTGGTGCTGCTTGCGGTGCTTGACCCTACGAGGGATAAGCATCAGCTTTCCTCCCCGCTCTTGACCGGGGCTGCTACGACCGGGGCTTCTGCTGCAGGAGCTTCGACATCAGCAGTAGGCGCACTGGTGGTCGGCGCGGCTACGGCTGCAACCTCTTCGCGAGCAGGACGCTCGGGACGACGTGCGTCGCGGCCACCGCCACGGGCGGGACGTGCGCGACCAGGCGCAGCTGCACGCTTGGCGGCTTCGACTTCACGCTCGGCACGGGTGCCGGCGACTTCGCCCTTGTAGATCCACACCTTGACACCAATGCGTCCGAACGTGGTCTTGGCTTCGTAGAAGCCGTAGTCGACGTCTGCGCGGAGCGTGTGCAATGGCACCCGACCTTCGCGGTAGAACTCCGAGCGCGACATTTCGGCGCCACCAAGACGACCCGAGCACTGGATACGGATGCCCTTGGCACCGCTGCGCATCGTGGTCTGCATGGCTTTGCGCATCGCGCGACGGAACTGAACGCGGCCCGAAAGCTGCTCAGCAACGCCCTGCGCGACGAGTTGCGCGTCGACTTCGGGGTTCTTCACCTCGAGGATGTTCAGCTGGATCTGCTTTCCGGTGAGCTTCTCGAGGTCGGTTCGGATGCGCTCGGCCTCCGCGCCGCGGCGGCCGATCACGATGCCGGGGCGAGCGGTGTGGATGTCGACGCGAACGCGGTCACGCGTACGTTCGATCTCCACGCGGCTGATGCCTGCGCGGTCCATGCCCTTGGTGAGCATCTTGCGGATCTGCACGTCTTCGCCAACGTAGCTCTTGTAAAGCTTGTCGGCGTACCAACGGCTCTTGTGATCCGTGGAGATGCCCAATCGGAACCCATGGGGGTTGATTTTCTGTCCCACTAGCGGTTCCCACCCTTCTTCTTAGTCTTGGCGCCTGCCTTGTCGGCAAGCACTGATGCCGGCTGCACAACCACGGTGATGTGGCTGCTGCGCTTGAGGATGCGGTTGGCCGCACCCTTGGCGCGCGGGCGCCAGCGCTTCATCGTCGGACCTTCGTCGACCTGGATCTTGCTGATGACCAGCGTCGAACGGTCAAGGCCTTCTGTCGTCTCGGCGTTCGCCGTGGCGCTCGCAACAAGCTTGTAGACGTTTTCGGCTGCGGCCTGCGGAGCAAACTTCAGCAGCGGCAGCGCTTCGTCAACCGGAAGTCCGCGGACCAGATCGATGACGCGACGCGCCTTCTGCGGCGTGATGCGGACAAAGCGATCCACAGCGAAAGCACCGGGTTCATCACCCAGGAGGCTCTCGCGGCGGGCGCTGATGCCCTCACGTGTCTGTGCACTCATCGTCTCTTAGCCTTTCGGTCGTCCTTCTCGTGACCGCGGAAGGTACGAGTCGGAGCGAATTCGCCCAACTTGTGACCGACCATCGAGTCGGTGATGTAGACCGGTACGTGCTTGCGACCGTCATGCACGGCAATCGTGTGTCCGATGAAGGACGGCAGGATCATCGAGCGACGGGACCAGGTCTTGATCACGTTGTGGGTTTCGGCTGCGTTTTGTACGTCGACCTTCTTTTCAAGATGGCCGTCGACGAACGGACCCTTTTTCAAACTGCGTGGCATCTGTAAACCAATCCTTCTCAGCGGCCGGACTTGCGGCGGCGGACGATCTGGGAGTCACTGGCCTTGCGCTTGCGCGTACGGCCTTCTGGCTGGCCCCATGGCGAAACCGGGTGGCGTCCACCGGAGGTCTTGCCCTCGCCACCACCGTGCGGGTGGTCGACGGGGTTCATAGCGACACCGCGGACGGTCGGGCGGATGCCCTTCCAGCGGTTACGGCCGGCCTTGCCCCAGTTGATGTTGGACTGTTCGGCGTTGCCGACTTCGCCGATGCTTGCACGGCAGCGGACGTCGACGTAGCGCATCTCGCCGGAGGGCAGACGCAATTGCGCCTTGTTGCCTTCCTTGGCGACGAGCTGAACCTTGGCGCCTGCGGAACGGCCCATCTTGGCACCGCCACCGGGGCGAAGTTCGATCCCGTGGAGCAGCGTGCCCACCGGGATGTTGCGCAACGGCAGGTTGTTGCCGGGCTTGATGTCGGCAGCCGGACCGGCCTCGACCATCATTCCCTGCTTCAGACCTTCGGGAGCGATGATGTAGCGCTTCTCGCCATCGGCGTAGTGAAGAAGGGCGATGCGTGCTGTGCGGTTCGGGTCGTACTCGATGTGAGCAACCTTGGCCGGTACGCCGTCCTTGTCCCAACGACGGAAGTCGATGATGCGGTAGGCGCGCTTGTGGCCGCCACCCTGGTGACGCGTCGTGATACGACCCTGGTTGTTGCGCCCACCCTTTTTGGGGAGTGGAACAACGAGGGACTTCTCCGGCGTCGTACGCGTGATCTCGGCGAAGTCGGCAACCGAGGAGCCACGACGGCCCGGGGTTGTCGGCTTGTATTTGCGAATTGCCATAGTTATTCAGTCCTCGTCTCAGGCGCTCGGGCTTGAGAAGATGTCGATGGTCTGACCAGCCGCAACACTGACGATGGCGCGCTTGGTGTCCTTGCGCTTACCTTCGCCCGTCTTGGTGCGGCGAACCTTGCCCTTGCGGTTGATCGTGTTGACCGAGGTGACCTTGACGCCGAAGATTTTTTCGACGGCAATCTTGATCTCGGTCTTGTTGGAGTCCGGCTGCACCACGAAGGTGTACTTGTTGTCGTCGAGCAAGCCGTAGCTCTTCTCGCTGACAACGGGTGCAATCAGGACGTCGCGGTGATCCTTGCGAAGCGTGCTCATTTGTCGTCCCCTTCGGAAGCTGCTTCTTTAGCGGGCGCTGCCTTTGCCGGCGCCTTCTTGGCAGCAGGTGCCTTCTTGGCGGCAGCCTTTTTGGCTGGCTTGTCAGCAGCGTCTGCCTTCTTGGCAGCGGGCGCCTTCTTTGCCGGCGCCTTCTTGGCAACGGGTGCCTCGTCAGCTTCCTCGGCCTTGGCAGGTGCAGCCTTCTTGGCAGCGGGCGCCTTCTTTGCCGTCTTCTTGGCGGCCGGCTTAGCGGCGCCCTTCTCGACGACTTCGGTGGCGGCCTTGCTCAGCTTGATGGTGTCGACGCCGTCGGACGAGCGTGCGGCGACGAATCCGTCGTACGCGGCCTTGGTGAAGACGATGTCGTCGCTGAGGAGAACGTCGTAGGCGTTGAGCTGATCGAACGGCAGCAACACGAGGTTGTCGACGTTGCGCAGGCTCAGAGGCGTCACTGTGTCTTCGCGGTCGACGACCACGAGGATGCGGGGGCGCTGGGTGAGCGAGAGCAAAGCGGCGACGGCGTCCTTGGTGGACGGCTTGCCACCACCGACGAGGCTGTCGATGACGTGGACCCGGCCGCTGCGTACGCGATCGGACAAAGCACCGCGGAGAGCGGCAGCAATCATCTTCTTGGGCGTGCGCTGCGAGTAGTCGCGCGGCTTGGGGCCGTGCACGATGCCACCGCCGACGAACTGCGGAGCACGGGTCGAGCCCTGACGGGCGCGGCCGGTTCCCTTCTGGCGGTACGGCTTGCGGCCACCACCGGAAACTTCGCCTCGGCGCTTGGTGCTGTGAGTGCCCTGGCGCGCCGCGGCGAGCTGAGCAACGACAACCTGGTGGATCAACGGAATGTTGACCTGGACATCAAAGATGTCAACGGGAAGCTCGACGTCAAGTGTTTTCACAGTCATCGGTTATGCCCCCTTCTCAGCGGATCGGATGACAATGAGCGCACCCTTGGGGCCGGGAACGGCGCCCTTGATGAGGATGAGGCCCCTGTCGGTGTCTACGGCGTGAACCTTGAGGTTCTGGGTGGTGACTCGGTCGGTGCCCATGTGGCCCGCCATTTTGAGGCCCTTGAAGACGCGGCCGGGTGTGGCGCATGCGCCGATCGAGCCGGGCTTGCGGTGGTTGCGGTGAGCACCGTGTGAGGCGCCGACACCGTGGAAACCGTGGCGCTTCATGACACCGGCGAAGCCCTTGCCCTTGCTGGTTCCGGTGACGTCAACTTCGTCGCCGGGAGCAAAGATGTCCGGAGTGATTTCCTGGCCGAGCGTGTAGTCGCCGATGGCTTCGGTGCGGATCTCGACGATGTGGCGGCGCGGCGTGACGCCGGCCTTGTCGAAGTGACCGGTCGCGGGCTTGTTGACCTTGCGGCCATCGATGTCGCCGAAACCAATCTGCACTGCGGAGTAGCCATCGGTCTCACGCGTACGGATCTGCGTGACGACGTTGGTGTCGGCAGCGATCACGGTTACGGGAACGATGCGATTGTCGGCGTCCCATACCTGGGTCATGCCAACCTTGCGGCCGAGGAGGCCGCGCACGTTTTCTTTAACAATATTGCTCATTGGTCGCTATACCCCTCAGAGCTTGATTTCGATATCGACGCCGGCAGGCAGGTCGAGACGCATGAGCGAATCAACAGTCTTCGGCGTGGGATCAATGATGTCGATAAGACGTTTGTGGGTGCGCATCTCGAAGTGCTCGCGGCTGTCTTTGTACTTGTGCGGCGAACGGATAACGCAGAACACGTTCTTTTCCGTGGGCAGTGGCACCGGGCCGGCAACCTTTGCACCAGTGCGCGTGACCGTGTCAACGATCTTGCGCGCCGAGGAGTCAATCACCTCGTGGTCATAGGCCTTGAGCCTGATGCGGATTTTTTGTCCCGCCATGCTCTCGCTTGTCCTTCTCTTCGTTCCGCTGGTTCGATTTCGCCTCGGGTCAAGGAGAAAACGGATGCCCCCTCGCCGACCCCCGAGGTCGGGCGTGTCGCGCGCGCAC
>JBDSQP010000474.1:0-1753 GCA_039929755.1 Aeromicrobium sp.
GACCCCGGCATTACCGAGGACGAGCGCCGCACCATCTCCGAGATGATGGCCAAGGGAACCTACGCGATCATCACCCTGGCAACTGGCGATCTCGACGGCACGTTTGCGCGGCTACAGGCCAGCGGAGCCGAGATCGTCCAGGAACCGACCGAGCAGCCCTACGGCGTTCGCGCCTGTGCTGTCCGCGATCCGGCGGGCAACCTGATTCGCATCAACGAGGCAGGATGAGCAAGGCCACGAGGACGGACGGGCAGTTGCCTGCGTCGCATGCTGCCGACCAGCACGACCTGATCCGCGTGCACGGCGCGCGAGTAAACAACCTCAAGGACATCAGCGTCGAGATCCCGAAGCGTCGGCTCACGGTGTTCACCGGTGTCTCCGGCTCGGGCAAGAGTTCACTGGTGTTCAGCACAATCGCCGCGGAGTCCCAGCGGATGATCAATGAGACCTACAGCGCCTTTGTCCAGGGGTTCATGCCGAGCCTTGCTCGACCCGATGTCGACGTACTCGAAGGGCTGACGACGGCGATCATCGTCGACCAGGAGCGGATGGGCGCTAACCCACGGTCCACTGTCGGCACCGCGACCGACGCCAACGCAATGCTGCGGATCCTGTTCAGCCGGATCGGCAACCCGCAGGTCGGCCCACCCACAGCATTCTCGTTCAACGTCCCCACACGCAAGGCAAGCGGCGTCATGAGCACAGAGAAGGCCGGCGGGCGAGTCGAGAAAGCCGTCGTGCAGAACCAGGTCTACCTGGGCGGTATGTGTGCGAGATGCGAAGGCATGGGCGCGGTCTCCGACTTCGACCTCACGGCGTTGTACGACGAAGAAAAGTCACTCGCGGAGGGTGCCCTCACAATTCCCGGCTACAGCATGGACGGTTGGTACGGACGCATCTTCTCCGGAGCCGGTTTCGACATGGACAAGCCGATCAAGAAGTTCACCAAGAAGGAACTGAACGATCTCCTCTACAAAGAGCCGACCAAAATCAAGGTGGAAGGCATCAACCTCACCTACGAAGGCGTGATCCCCAAAATCCAGAAGTCGATGCTGTCCAAGGATGTCGAGGCGATGCAACCGCACATTCGAGCATTCGTCGACCGAGCGATCACCTTCCAGTCCTGTCCTGAATGCGAAGGCACGCGCTTGAGCGCGGAGGCCCGCTCGTCGAAGATCAAGGGCAAAAACATCGCCGACCTGTGCGAGTTGCAGATCAGCGACCTGGCCGACTGGGTCAGGGACCTCGAGGAACCATCCGTCGCGCCACTGCTCGCCGGCCTGCAACACGTTCTCGATTCGTTCACGGAGATCGGCCTGGGCTACCTCTCGCTTGACCGGCCAGCGGGAACGCTGTCGGGCGGGGAAGCACAACGCACCAAGATGATCCGCCACCTCGGCTCGTCACTCACCGATATCACTTACGTCTTCGACGAACCCACGATCGGCCTGCACCCGCATGACATCCAACGGATGAACCAACTGCTGCTGCAGTTGCGCGACAAGGGCAACACCGTGCTGGTCGTGGAACACAAACCCGAGACCATCGCCATCGCCGACCACATTGTCGACCTCGGACCGGGCGCAGGCACCGGGGGAGGCGCGGTTTGCTTCGAGGGCTCTCTGGAAGGCCTCCGCAAGAGCGACACCATAACCGGCCACCATCTCGATGACCGAGCGAAACTCAAGGAATCAGTGCGTGAGTCGACCAGTGCACTCGAGATTCGCGGTGCCTCGACCCACAACCTCAAGAA
>JBDSQP010000475.1:0-5197 GCA_039929755.1 Aeromicrobium sp.
GCGCGCCATGATTTCCTTGGCGCGAACCTTGCCCACTCCGGGCATCGACTGCAACATGTCGATCACCCTGAGTTTGGCGATGACCTCGTTGACCTTCGATTCCGAAATTACTTCGGCAAGAGTCGCCCCGGAGTGCTTGAGACGATTCTTGACCTCAGCCCGCAACTGGCGTGCTTGTGCTGCCTTCGCGAGCGCGGCTTGCCGCTGCTCGGGAGTCAGGATTGGAAGTGCCACAACATCACCTCTCTAGTCGGAATGGCGAGATCACTTGAGGGTGATCTTGCATTCCTGTTTGACATTTTTAACTACTGAAGCACGCTCTTTGGTTGTGCCGTTGAAAGATGTGTATGCGTCGTTGAGCTTGGCGAGGTCGGCCTTCTTGAGCGCCGCGACCTTCTTGGTGTTCGTCATGTCCTCGAGTTTGAGGCCGACACTCTTTTGAGCGGCTAGGACGCCTTCAGTCCTGGACGCCAGCTTCGTCCAATCCTTCTGAACATCCTTGGGTGCGTCCTTCGCAATCTTGCGCAAAAGGTCGGCATAACCCTGATAGGCCTTGTTGGTTCGAGTCTGGCCAAAACTGTTCAGTGTCTTCTGGCCACCCTTGATGTCATCGCAGTAGGCGCTGCCTCCGCAACCGGACAAGGTGCCGGCCGCCATCATCGCGACGACCAAAGCAACACTGACACGTTTCATCCACGAACTCCTCGACAACAACGATGCAAAAATCTCGCCAAGCCTAGTGGCTTGGCCAATCGATGAACAGACGAGGTCTTCAATGCCTCTCGATGAACAACGGTCGGCTACGAGCCTACAAGAATGCGGTTCGTCTCGTGGGCCGCATTGCGAAGTTTTTGCACGTCAGCACCTGCGGCGAGCACACCCCTGGACGTCGAGGGTATGACGTTGTCGATAACCCCGGCGAACAAACGGGCGATGTCGTTGGCCGTGCCGCCCTGCGCGCCAAAGCCAGGTGCCAGCAATGGGCCGTTGATGGCCAGGTTTTCGTCGGTTCTGCCGATTGTCGAACCGACGACGGCGCCGAACGAGCCCATCGGCCTGGCGTCGCCGTTGAGAGCAGCCAATTGGGAAAGAATGCTGCCCGCCACTGTCGGGGCGTCCTCCCCGTCCGGGCCGGGAAATGTGGAGAGCGCGTGCTGGACGTCGCGGCCCTCTTTGTTGGAAGTCAACGCCAGAACAAAGACCCCGGCATCATTGCGTCGCGCCACATCGAAGAAGGGCTCGAGGGAACCGAAGCCCAGAAAAGGACTCACCGTGATCGCGTCGGCCGCCATCGGCGCATCCTCGTCGAGATAGGCATCAGCGTAGGCCTGGGCAGTGGATCCGATGTCGCCCCGTTTGACGTCAAGGATGACGAGGGTGCCAGTGTGCCGCAGGTCCTGGATCGTACGCTCGAGAATCGCCACGCCGGCCGAGCCGAATCGCTCGAAGAACGCCGACTGGGGTTTAACGAAGGCCACCTGGCCGGCGAACGCCTCGACACAGGTGGCGGCGAAACGGTCGAGTCCGTCGATCGAGTCGCCGACTCCCCATTCGGTGAGCAATGAGGAATGCGGGTCGATACCTACGCAGGCTGGACCATAGGCTGCCATCGCGGCTCGTGCGCGTGAGCCAAAACTCATGCGTGGCCCTCAATTTCAGCAGAGCCAGCGAGGTGAAGGGCCCACTCCTGCAGGGACTTGACGCCGATCGAGCCTTCGATCAACGCCTCGATGCCCTGTACGGCCGCAGCGAGTCCCTGAATCGTCGTGATGCACGGTATGCCTTCGGCCACTGCGGCTGTGCGGATCTCGTAGCCATCGATGCGTGGACTACCGCCGGTGGTGACGCCGTGGGGCGTGTTGATGATGAGGCCCACGTCGTGGTGATGAATCTTTTCGACGATCGTGTCCGAGTCCTGGCCAGGAACAGCCTCTTCACTGAGTTTGCGGATAATCGTCGCTTCGACACCGTTGCGGCGAAGCACCGACGCAGTTCCACTGGTCGCAAGGATCTCGAATCCGAGGTCGGCCAGGCGCTTGATCGGGAAGATCATGTGTCGCTTGTCGCGGTTGGCAACTGATACGAAGACCTTGCCCGAGGTCGGAAGCCCGTCCTGGGCGCCGGCCTGAGCCTTGGCGAAGGCGATGCCGAAGGCTGAGTCGATACCCATGACCTCGCCCGTTGAGCGCATCTCGGGGCCGAGGAGGGTGTCGACGTACTTGCCGTCATAGGTCCGGAACCGATTGAACGGCATGACCGCTTCCTTGACCGCGACAGGTGCGTGTTCGGGGGTGAATCCGCCATCACCGGTCTCGGGAAGAACGCCCGCCTTGCGGAGTTGGGCGATCGACTCGCCGAGCATCACGCGGGCTGCTGCCTTGGCGAGCGGTGTCGCGGTCGCCTTGGACACGAACGGCACCGTCCGCGAGGCACGTGGGTTGGCTTCGAGGACATAGAGGACGTCCGAGGACATCGCGAACTGGATGTTGATCAACCCGCGCACGCCTACGCCGTCTGCGATGGCCCTCGTGGATTCTCGAATTCGTTCGATGTCGGCGTTGCCGAGCGTGATTGGAGGCAGTGCGCAGGCGGAGTCACCGGAGTGCACGCCGGCTTCCTCGATGTGTTCCATGACCCCTCCGAGGAAGAGATCCTCGCCGTCGTAGAGCGCATCGACGTCGATCTCGATCGCATCGTCGAGGAATCGATCGACGAGAACAGGGTGCGCCGGGGAGATCGTGGTGGCGCGACCGATGTACTCGCGAAGAGTCTCTTCGTCGTAGACGATTTCCATGCCGCGGCCGCCCAGGACGAAGGAAGGGCGCACGAGGACCGGGTAGGCGATCTCGTCCGCAATCCGCTTGGCTCCGGCGAATGTTGTCGCTGTGCCGTGCTTGGGCGAAGGAAGACCGGCAGCTTCGAGGACTTTGCCGAAGGCGCCGCGATCCTCGGCCAGGTGAATCGCCGACGGCGAGGTGCCGACTATCGGCACGCCGGCGGCTTCGAGCCCCGCGGCGAGACCGAGCGGAGTCTGTCCGCCGAGTTGAACGATGACACCCGCAATCGGTCCGGCTTGCTGCTCGGCGTAGACGACTTCGAGTACGTCTTCGAGCGTCAGGGGCTCGAAATAGAGGCGATCGGATGTGTCGTAGTCGGTCGACACCGTTTCGGGATTGCAGTTGACCATGACGGTCTCGTAGCCGACCTCGGAGAGCGCAAGGGCCGCGTGAACACACGAGTAGTCGAACTCGATGCCCTGACCGATGCGGTTGGGTCCGCTTCCGAGGATCAACACTGCCGGCCTGGTCCGAGGCTCGACCTCGGTTTCCTCGTCATACGAGGAGTAGTGATAGGGCGTCTTGGCTGCGAATTCGGCGGCACACGTGTCTACAGTTTTGTAGACAGGGCGCAGGCCGAGCGCATGCCGCACACCGCGTACAACATCTTCGCGCATACCGCGCAGGCCACCGATCTGAGCATCGGAAAGCCCGTGGCGCTTGGCCCTGCGGAGAAGTTTGGGACTGAGCTCGCTGGCTTCGTGGACCTCGGTGGCAACCTCATTGATCAGGAACAGTTGGTCGACGAACCAAGGGTCGATCTTGGTCGCGTCGAAGATCTCTTCCTGAGTGGCACCCGCGCGAATCGCATCCATGACCACCTTGATGCGGCCGTCGTGCGGACGCTCGATCTCGATGAGGAGTTCGGCCTTGTTGCCGGGTTCGCTCGCCCAGCTGAAGGCGGCTTCGGGTCGCTCAAGTGAACGCAACGCCTTGTTGAGAGCTTCGGTGAAGTTGCGCCCGATCGCCATGGCTTCGCCGACCGACTTCATATGCGTCGTCAGCGTCGAATCGGCAGCGGGGAACTTTTCGAACGCGAAGCGCGGGACCTTGACGACGACATAGTCGAGCGTCGGCTCGAAGCTCGCGGGGGTTTCCTGGGTGATGTCGTTGGGAATCTCGTCGAGCGTGTCGCCGATGGCGACCTTGGCGGCAATCTTGGCGATCGGGAAGCCGGTCGCCTTTGAGGCCAGGGCGCTCGAGCGGGAAACACGGGGGTTCATCTCGATGACGACGATGCGGCCATCTTCGGGGTTCACCGCGAACTGGATATTGCAGCCACCGGTGTCGACACCGACTTCACGGATGACTCCGATCGAGATGTCGCGCAGGCGCTGGTATTCGACGTCGGTCAGTGTCATGGCCGGCGCAACCGTGATCGAGTCACCCGTGTGCACGCCCATGGGGTCGAAGTTCTCGATCGAGCAGACGATGACGACATTGTCGGCCTTGTCGCGCATGACTTCGAGTTCGTACTCTTTCCAGCCGATAATCGACTCTTCGAGCAGAACTTCGGTCGTGGGGCTCAGAGCGAGACCGGAACCGGCAATACGGTGCAGGTCCTCCTCGTTGTAAGCCATACCGGAGCCGGAGCCGCCCATCGTGTAGGACGGGCGCACGACGACGGGGTAGCCGAGCTCATCGACCGAAGCCAGGACCTCATCCATGGTGTGGCAGATCGCGGAGGCGGCGACTTCTGCACCCCACTCGACGGGAAGCTGCTCGACGATGCGCTTGAAGGACTCGCGGTTCTCGCCCTTTTCGATGGCCTCGATGGAGGCACCGATGAGCTCGACGTTGTACTTCTCAAGGATGCCGCTCTCGTGCAACTGAATCGCTGCGTTGAGCGCGGTCTGGCCGCCGAGTGTCGCGAGGATCGCATCCGGGCGTTCCTTGGCTATGACCTTTTCGACGAATTCGGGAGTAATCGGCTCGACATACGTGGCGTCGGCGAACTCGGGGTCGGTCATGATCGTGGCCGGGTTGGAGTTGATCAGGATGACCCGGATGCCTTCTTCGCGCAGGACCCGGCACGCCTGGGTGCCCGAGTAGTCAAACTCGCAGGCCTGACCGATGACGATTGGACCGGACCCGATCACCAGGATCGATTTGATGTCTTCCCTCTTTGGCATCAGGCATTCACTTTCGAGTCACGCATCAAGTCGACGAATCGGTCAAAAAGGTAGGCGGCATCGTGCGGCCCGGCCGCTGCCTCGGGGTGGTACTGGACGCTGAAGGCCGGGGCCTCGAGCAGCGCGAGACCCTCGACGACCTGGTCGTTCAGGCCGATGTGTGTGACACGTCCGGGACCGTATGGCGTCTCGAACGTTCCCTCGATCGGGGCGTCGACCGCGAAACCG
>JBDSQP010000476.1:0-2456 GCA_039929755.1 Aeromicrobium sp.
TTGCCGGTGCCGTTGGGGCCGACGATTCCGATTTTCGCCCCGTGAAGGAACGACAACGTGACGTTGTCGAGAACAACCTTGTCGCCGTGTGCTTTGCGGACATTACGCAGTGTGAAGACATACTCAGCCATGATGACCAAGCCTAACGGGCGGGCAATGGCTCGGGCTAAGCAGCCGTGGCAGTTGGAGTCTGGCCCACGAGGGTTTCGAGAACCTCGACATCGGCATCGGGTCCGGCCTGGGCCTGGGGTTGGCGCTCGACCCGCGCGTAGCGAGTGATCCCACGGTTGAGATCGTGCGAAACGACATGCGCCTCGACGATTTCGCTCTGCCGCGCTTCACCCTCTTTGGTTGTCCATGATTGCGTCCGGAGTTTTCCGATGACGACGACTGGATCGCCGACTTTGAGGGACTCGGCGACATTTTGGGCAAGCGAACGAAACACCTTGACCGTCATCCACGTCGTCTCGTGGTCTTTCCAGGTTCTGGTAGCGGCGTCATACCAACGAGGGGTCGATCCGACCCGGAACATCGCCCACGGCACGCTGGCTCCCTCTCGCAACTCGATCGCGGTACCGACATGGCCATAAAGCGTGACGATGTTGTCGTTGTTGTTCATGGAGGACTCCTTGTGAGGGGAGTTCCAGCGTGGACCTACGGGAACAGGCCCGACTACGGCGAACGATCCGACTGTGCACAAGGATCAAAGAGATCGCGACTGTGGACTACTTGATTGCCTTGAGCAATCCATCGCGGTGGCGCGCATACGCGTCGAGTTCGGCTTCGATCGGGTCGACAACCTGTTTTTGGGCGACGTCGCCGATGGCCCTGCGCAACAACCTGTCGGCACGTTTGGCCTTGTTGCGGCCGGACAACCGTCCGGCGACGCGGGACAACACGGCAAGCGAGATGCCAAAGGCAACACCGGAGATCGCCAGCAACGTCGGCGCCGATATGCCGCCATACTTCTTGGGCGTCGACAAATTGAACTGCGTGACGTCGGCGACGAGCAGAGCCAACAGCCATCCCAGGCCGCCGAGCATCGCGAAGAAGAACAGCCACTGCAAGATGTTGACGACCCGCCACCAGATGGCGGGACGAGCCACACCGAGATCGGTCGACATCACCGCCTGGTCGAGGGCGTCGGCTATGTCTGCACTCTTCGAAGTCGAAGCCGTGCGGATCGCGTTGGCCCAGGGCTTGCCCAAACCGACGGACGCCTTTTCAGCCAGGTCCCGGATGGCGACTTCAGCACTCGCTCGCTGAATGTGCGTCGGCGAAGGGATCGACGAACGGGCAAGCGCAGCTGTCGACAGGTCGGCACCGACATTGAGGTCCCTGAGAGGGTCGCGTCGAAGGCGCCCGAGCCAGCGGGTCAACGGCCAACCCGTGGCAATTGATGCACGGCGGCGCGTGGACGCCGAAATCGCGTCGACGACGAGCGGAACGCCGGCACACTGAACGAGGGCACTCTCGATCTCAAACCGATCGGCCGGGCTGATACCGGGAACCGAGGCGGTGCCGCTCTGCTCGGCAATAACCTCGGCCTGGGCGACGATGTCGGCGCCGAGGCGAATCTTGGCCGCAGCCTTGGCGCGTATGCGCTTGGCCAGCTCGCGTTTGAGATCGTCTACCCCGTCGCCGCGAGTCGCGGAGGTGCCGACGACCATGACGTCGCCAAGACCCTCGGACGCCAGGATGCGCTGCACGTCTTTGAGGGCAGTTTGGCGCTGCTCATGAGGAATGCGGTCGATCTGGTTGAGCACAACGACGGTGACATCCACGTGCTTCGCCATGGGCTTGATGTAGCGGTCATGGATGGCGGCATCGGCATATTTCTGTGGATCGAGCACCCATACAAGCAAGTCGGCATATTTGACGAGGCGATCCATCTCGAGGTGATGAGAAACCTCGGTGGAGTCGTGGTCCGGAAGGTCAAGCAGGACCAGGCCGTCAAGTTTGGTGTCATCACTCGACCGGTCGAGCATGCTCATACGCGAAACCTGATGCCGGGCGGGTATGCCCATCCATTCGAGCAACTCTGACGCCCCATCCGGTCCCCAGGCACATGCGAGTGCCCACGACGTCGTGGGACGGCGGACGCCCACGCCGGCGAGATCGAGATCCGTGAGTGCGTTGAAGAGCGAGGATTTGCCCGAGCCGGTGGCTCCTGCGAGCGCCACGATCGTGTGTTCGCCGGACAGCCTCAACCGCTCCGAAGCCCGGCTCACGATCGCCTCGGCGGGAGCCAGTAGTTCATCGTCAAGTCGCCCGCGACCGGCCTCAACGGCTTCGAGAAGGCCATCGAGTCGAGATGACGTGTCGCTCTCCTGCCCACGGAAGGCCTTCTTGGCCCTTTCCATCATGGTGTTCATGACGTGCTCTCTCCCTCGAGGCTCCCATCGAGGAAGTCGGCGTGGCGCGCATACTCAGCCCTTTGCGCCGCTTCCCTCAAG
>JBDSQP010000477.1:0-4918 GCA_039929755.1 Aeromicrobium sp.
AGCCAGGACGACGGTCCTGACGTGTATGTGCGCGCCGAGGCCCTGCCTGACGGAACTGCCGCCCTCAAGTCGGGCGCTCGTGTTGAGTTCGGCATCGTCCAGGGGCGCAAGGGCGATCAGGCCCTGCAGGTCCGTTTGCTCGACCCAGTCACCTCGGTGTCCAAGTCCCAGTCGCAGGCGCGTCGCAAGTCGCCCGAGGACATGGCCGTCATCGTCGAAAACCTCATCGTGTTGCTTGACGGTGTCGGCGAGGGTTACCGCCACGGTCGCCACCCGGAGAACAAGTCCGGCAAGCAGACCGCCACCCTGTTGCGCGCTCTTGCCAGCGAGCTTGAGCTCTAGCTCCCTCGGGATCAGGGCTGAGCCGGGGAAGCGGCTTCGGCCTCTTCCTTCGCCGCCACGATCGGCTGCACAATCACGAAGATGAGCCAGGCCACGAGCACGCCCGCTGTCACGAACAGTCCGACCCTGGGCGGCTGCAAAGCCAGGCCCAGCCCCGAGAAGCCGCCGATCACCCAGGACAACTGAAGTAGCGTCTCGGACCGCGCGAAGACGCTCGTACGGACTGCTTCGCGCACATCCCGTTGGATGAGGGCGTCGAGGCTGAGTTTGCCGAGCGACTGGCACAAGCCCACGGTCAAGCCCAGCAACACGGCAGTTTGCAGGGTGTAGTCGATGGCGGCAAAGCACAAGACGGCAACGTCGAGGATGAGCACGATCACCACGATCGACTCGGGTCTACGGGTCTTCATGCCCGAACCCAGCAGCACACCGACGGTGCTGCCGAGGCCCGCTGCGCCGATCACGAGGCCCATGAGGATCGTGACCCGATCCTCCCAGCCTATGAAGGGGTGGTCGCGAAGGATGAATGCCATGAACAACGTGAGGAATCCAGAAAGGAATCTCAGACCTGCGTTGGAACGCAAGGCGTTGACAACCGAATGCGTGACGCCGAAGCCTTTGCGTTTGCCCTCGGTCGGCGCGAGGTGGGCCGTTTCTTCGCCCTCGCTCGAATCGACATGGGCCGGGAGCAGGATTGCCAGAACGGTGCCGATGGCAAAGATCACGAATGCGTATCGCAGCGCCCATTCGGGCCCGATCTGTGCGAAGCCGATCGCGAGAGGTGCAGAAACGGCGGCGGCGGCCGTGCCGGTCAACGAGATCCGGGAGTTGGCCTTGACGAGCGTGAAGCCGTCGGGCAGGACGCGGGGAACCGCCGAAGCCCGAGTGACGCCATACGCCTTCGAGGCGACGAGGCAACCGAGCGCCGCAGGGAAAATCGTCTTTGAGTCTCCGTTGATCGATCCGGCCAACGCCCAGCAACAAAAGGCGCGGATCGCGAGGGTGCCACCAATGGCCCACCGGCGGCCGCGTCGGAAGCGGTCGAGGAACGGACCGATCAGTGGTGCCACGATCGCGAACGGAAGCATCGTGAGCAAAAGGAATGACGCCACCTGTCCGCGGGCCTCGCCCGAAGGGACCGTGAAAAACAGTGTGCCGGCCAGGGAAACCGCGACGGCAGCATCACCCGCCGTGTTGAACGCGTGCATCTCCAAGAGACGGGCAAGGCCACTCTCGCCGGCACCCTTGGCGTGGGTGAACCGGCGTGCCCCTGTGTAGGCCTTAGTGCTGCCCCGGGCCACCAGTCGTGCGGTGCCCGAGGAGACCCGACGGGCAACTTGTGCCGACTGGATCAAGCGCGAAGGATCGCGGCGCGAAGGTTCGGGGGCAGACGGTTGCTGCTCGGGTTCCTCCATACCCCCATCCTGCACCACCCCCCAAGGCACCGCAGGCCAGACATGAGCGACAATCGAGGTATGCCTTCTTCTGCCGATGCCGTGTGCGCTGCCGCGACCGAACTCGCGCTTGCCGCCGTCCTCGAAGTCGCTGACAAGGCCTCTGTGGGAGAGCCGATCGGCGTCACCGACGACGGCGAGCGCTTCGTGTCGCACCTTTATGCCTGCACCAAGCCCGGTTATCGCGGTTGGTACTGGGCAGTCAGCGTCACGCGCGCCCCCGACAGCGACCACGTCACGGTCAACGACGTGGTCCTATTGCCCGGCGACGAGGCGATTGTGGCTCCTGCCTGGACCCCATACAAGGACCGCATTCAGCCCGGCGATCTCAGCCCAGGTGACGTGTTGCCGCCAGACGACGACGACCCGCGCCTCGTGCCTGCATGGTTTGCCGGCGATGACGATGACAATCCTGCGGATCGTGCTGTTGCCAAGGATGCCGCCATCGGTCGCCCCCTGGTTCTCTCACTTGAAGGCCGCGAACAAGCTGCACAGCGCTGGTATGACGGAGAACAGGGTCCAGATGTAGCCCTGGCCCAGCAGGCTCCCGGCGTATGCCGTTCCTGCGGTTTCCTGGTCCGCATGGCTGGGCCGCTTTCGCTGAACTTCGGCGTTTGTGCCAACGCCATGGCCAACGATGATGGCCGAGTTGTTGCCTACTCGCATGGCTGCGGAGCGCACTCCGGTGCCAAGCTCGGCAAGTCCGCGGCGCCTCAGGTTTTGTCGGCACATGTGTTCGACACAGTGTCGATGGATGGCGTCGACACCCTCTGATCCACGGCACTGCTGTTAGTTCAATCACGCTGCCACAAAATAGTTGCATGCTACAACTAACTAGAATATGGTTGCGACATGCAACTTGAAGACGTGAAGCGCCCCCGACCCCAAAACCAGCTGACACACCGCGAGATCCTGGAAGTTCTGTTCGGCCTGTTGGCCGCGCTCTTCACCGCAATCATCAGCTCGACCATCGTGTCCAACGCGCTTCCGACGATTATCGCGGACCTCAAGGGATCGCAGACCCAATACACATGGGTCGTCACCGCCTCCCTTCTGGCCATGACCGTGACGACACCGATCTGGGGCAAGCTCTCCGACCTCTTCAACAAGAAGCTGCTCGTCCAGTTGTCGATCATCATCTTCGTGGTGGGTTCGATGCTCGCGGGCATTTCGCAGAATGTTCCTGAACTCATTGCCATGCGAGTGATCCAGGGCATCGGCATGGGAGGACTGACAGCCAACGCGCAGTCGATCATCGGCTCGATCATTCCGCCCCGTGAACGCGGTCGCTACAGCGGCTACATGGGAGCCACGATGGCGGTTGCGACAGTCAGCGGACCGCTGCTCGGCGGGGTCATCGTCGACACTCCGGCCCTCGGCTGGCGTTGGACCTTCTTCGTCTGCGTGCCCTTGGCGATCATGAGCCTCGTCATCCTGCAGAAATACCTCCACATCGAAACGATTCGCCGCAAGGTCAGGATCGACTACTTCGGTGCCCTCTTCATCGCGATCGCCGCGAGCCTGCCTCTTGTATGGGTGTCGTTCGCGGGCAACTCCTTCGACTGGATGTCTGTCGAGAGCGCTCTTTTCGTCGGCGGCAGTCTGATCGCCGCGGGGCTCGCGATCTTCGTCGAGTCGCGCCACCCCGAACCGCTTGTGCCGCTCGAGGTCGTCCGTGACCGGACGACCGCGTTGGCGATCATCGGCAGCGTGGCCGTCGGTATTGCGATGTTCGGCGGATCGGTATTCCTCGGTCAGTACTTCCAGGTCGCCGGCGGAAATTCGCCCACGGAGGCAGGATTGCTGACCATCCCGCTCATGCTCGGTTCGTTCATCGGCACCGTCGGCGCGGGCCGCATCATCACCCGTACTGGCTTGTGGAAGCGATTCCTTGTCCTCGGCTCGACGCTCATGCTTCTCGGCCTCGCACTACTTGGCACGATCGACCACACGACCCCCAATTGGCAGGTCATGATCTACATGACATTCATGGGGTTGGGGATGGGAATGCTCCTGCAGAACTACGTCCTCGCCGTGCAGAACACGGTGGATGTCACCGAGGTCGGAGCTGCGAGCGCGACCGTGGCGTTCTTCCGTTCGCTCGGAGGCGCGGTCGGCGTCTCGGTGCTCGGAGCTGTCCTGGCAAATCAGGTCAAGAACGACGTGACCGGCAAACTGGCCGCGCTGGGTGTCCCCGCCAACGGCGGCAGTGGCAGCCTGCTCGACCTCAAGGACCTACCGGCGCCGGTGTTGCACGTCGTCCAGTCCGCATATGGCGACGCCACCGGCTATATCTTCGCGATCGCCGCGGTTGTCTCAGCCGTAAGCCTGATCGCCGCGCTGCTCATCAAGGAAGTTCCGTTGCGTATGTCGGTTCGGCTCGAAGACTGAGCCAGCCGAGAATGGCTTCACGTGGCGCGGCGACGCTTGCCGGGCTGCATCTGTAGGGCGTTGCGCCGGCGGCGGCAATATTCGAGGCCGATGAGTCCGAGACCGAATCCTGCAACAGCGGTCCACATCCACCACGTGTGGCCATCGGATTCGAGGTTGCCGAGGAAGGGCAGCAGTCCAATGGCGATAACGCCCCAGATGATCGTGCCCACCGTCATGGTGCGGACGCCATCAACATCCATGGGCTCGACCTCCGCAACATTGTGCGTGGTCTTTCCGAGTTCGATCTCGGTGAGTTCGGGGCGGCCGAATTCGTGGCGCCTCGCGGCCCGCTCGAGGCGAGCGAGTTCGCGGTGGCCCATTTTGCGTTCGACTGTTTCGGGTCCGTCTGTCTCACGGATCTTCCAGTCCTCGCGATCACTCACAAATTCAGACTACCGTCTGTGCCTATGCCGGGAGCGCGGTCCTTGCCAAGTGCTGGCATGCTGAATCGCGATGAATCCCCGCTACCGCCGATTACTCATTCCTGGACTGCTTGCAGTCCTGATAGTTGTCGTGCTTCTCTCCGCACTCGCTCGATCGGCGCGGGGTGACACGACGACACGACCGACCGACCCGATCGGCGTGGTCAGCACGATCACCGACAAGCACATCAAAGAGTCAAGCGGCCTCGTTCTGAGCTTGAAGGATCCCGATCTGGCTTACACGATCAACGATTCCGGAAACGATCC
>JBDSQP010000478.1:0-1958 GCA_039929755.1 Aeromicrobium sp.
GCGCCCGGCGAGCGCGCGAAACCCTTTCCACCGATATGTGGGAGGCCATCAACACCTCGTGGCGCGGGTTGCCGGCGGTTCGTGAAATGCGCCCGCCCGACATGTTCAACTGGGTCCGAAATCGCGCGGCCATCATCTCCGGCATCGCTGACTCGACAATGTCCCGCGACGAAGGCTGGCATTTCTACATCCTTGGTCGAAGCATTGAACGGGTCGACATGACGGCACGGTTGCTGTCGACGGCTGCCTTGGCGTCAGGCCCGCAGGTCGCGTGGCCGACGACGCTTCGCGCTTGCGGAGCATACGAAAGTTTCCTGCGGACTTATCGCGGACTGGAAGCCGACAGCCAGGCCGCGGAGTTCCTGCTGCTAGACCGGTTGTTCCCGCGGTCCATCGTCTCGTCGCTCAATCGAGCCGAGTTGTGCCTCACCCGTCTTGAGTCAAGCGGCCAACGCGCCGGCTTCAGCGACGAGGCGCTACGACTGCTTGGTCGGGCCCGCACCGAATTCGAATACCGACCGCTCGATGACATCCTGTTCGATCTCCCGACAGAGATGGAACGACTTCAACGCAGTTGTGCGGCGGCCAGCGACGCCGTCACGACTCGCTACTTCTCGCACAGCGAGGCCCTGAGCTGGACCGGAGGCGTCGCCTGATGCAATTGAGAATTCGCCATACGACCGGATACACCTACGACTCCGGAGCGGCCGCCTCCTACAACGAGGCGCGGATGACTCCACTGACGACGCCGGGCCAGTATGTGCTCCACACCCGCCTGGACATCGCGCCCGAACCCTGGAGCTACGTCTATCAGGACTACTGGGGCTCGACCGTAACGACATTCGAGCTGCATGAACGCCACAACGGATTGCGGGTCGTCTCGACGTCGTTGGTCGAGACATCGCGCACGGAATCCGAACACGACGGATTGGCCTGGGAGGATCTGGCGGCCTGCCGCGACGAACAGATCGAACTCCTGGGCATCGACTCCTGGGTCGAGCCTGCTCCCGAGCTTGCAGAGGCCGTGGCCAGGTTGCGCGCCGCGGCTCCGACACCGGGCGCCTATGCCCTCGACGTTTGCAAGTTGATTCACAGCCAGGTCGAATACGTCCCGGGGTCGACCGAGGTCACGACGACGGCAGCAGATGCGTGGAACGCCAAGGCCGGCGTATGCCAGGACATGGCTCACCTGACGATCGGTTGCCTCCGACGCGAAGGCATACCCGCGCGGTACGTATCGGGCTATCTTCATCCCAGCGACGAACCCGAAATCGGCCAGACCGTCGAGGGCGAATCCCATGCGTGGGTCGAATGGTGGGACGGCGAATGGGTCGGCTTCGACCCGACCAACGAGGTGTTTCCCGGTGATCGCCACGTCATGGTGGCTCGTGGACGCAACTACGCCGATTGCCCGCCACTTCGCGGGATCTTCTCCACCGCTGGCGGCTCCGAACTGTTCGTTGGAGTCGAGATCACCCGTACGCGTTAGCGTGGACGCATGAGTGATCCCGTCTCCTTTGCCGCATCCGTTCCCGAGATCCATCGCCCTTACGCGGCCGCCGAAGACCGATACACGCATTGGGACTATCGCCGGGTCGGGCGCACGGGGCTCCTGCTCCCCCCGCTGTCGATGGGCCTTTGGTGGAACTTCGGTGACAACCGCCCGTTTGACACACAACGTGAAGTCCTGAGGCACGCGTTCGACCACGGCATCACTCACTTCGACCTCGCCAACAACTACGGACCGCCCTATGGTTCCGCCGAGGAGAACTTCGGCCGCATGATGCGGACCGACTTCAGGCCCTACCGCGATGAGCTGATCCTCTCCACCAAGGCCGGCTATGACATGTGGCCCGGTCCGCATGGCGACCATGGATCTCGGAAGTATGTACTGGCCAGCCTCGATGCCTCGCTGAAGAGGATGAGCGTCGACTATGTCGACATCTTCTATTCCCATC
>JBDSQP010000479.1:0-2665 GCA_039929755.1 Aeromicrobium sp.
GCCACTGTTTCAGCAATTTATGGTTTAGGTGACCCTGAATCTTACATGAAAATGTTATTGCATTTGGTGCGTGGCGATAAAATTGATCAGCGTGCTATTTTACGCCGCTTGTCAGAATTACAATATACAGGAAGAACGCGCCGCTCATGCCGTAGGCCCGATGGCGTCAACATGGAATGGCGCCAGATCGGCGTACGCGGTATGCAGGCCGACCCTCAATTGCCATTCGTCATCTGCTGGGACAGCGATCCGTCCGAACACCCCTCGCAGGCCGGTGACGCCGAGGTCGAGTTGATCGCCCTCGAGATCGCCGGAGATCCGAAACGTGTTGCCGACTGGCTGGGAGAACCGGCCATCGAGGCGCTCGAAACCCTCGAGGTCAAATGGGTGGCCCCCCACGGCGTTCCCGGCATCATCGCGGCGCAGTTCGCGACCGCTGACGGCGTCGTCCGCATCTAGCCTTCCCCATTGCCGATTAGTGTCTGAGGCCTCGCATACGGTTCGACTATGGCGACAACCACGAAGACTGCACGGCCGTCCTACAAGTGCGCCGAATGCGGCTGGACAACCTCCAAGTGGGTCGGTCGATGTGGCGAATGTCAGGCCTGGGGCACTGTGGACGTTGCAGGTGCCAAGAGCACCGGCCGCACCAAAGCTGCGGCGGTTTCCCAACCCGCCCTGCCGATCACGTCGGTAGACATCACCAAATCCCAGTCGACGACCTCGGGGGTTCGCGAGCTTGATCGGGTCCTCGGTGGTGGCGTGGTTCCGGGGGCAGTCCTGTTGCTCGCGGGCGAGCCAGGCGTCGGCAAGTCGACCTTGCTGCTCGAAGTCGCTTCTCAGTGGGCCAAGGCGGGATCGCGGACCCTCTACATTTCCGGCGAGGAGTCTGCGGCCCAGGTGCGATTGCGTGCCGAACGAACCGGCGCCCTCCACGACGAATTGTTCCTCGCCGCCGAGACTGATCTCGGTGCAGTTCTCACGCACATCGATCAGGTGCGACCAACGTTGCTCATCATCGACTCCGTGCAGACAATCGGTTCGGCCGACGTCGAGGGAGTGCCCGGCGGAGTCACCCAGGTTCGCGAAGTCGCGTCCTCGATCATTCAGCTCGCCAAACGCGAAAACATCGCGACTCTCCTAGTCGGGCACGTCACGAAGGATGGATCGGTCGCAGGTCCCCGGGTTCTCGAGCACCTCGTTGATGTCGTGCTGCAGTTCGAGGGCGATCGCAACTCCCGGCTACGCCTGTTGCGTGCAGTCAAGAACCGCTTCGGACCTGTCGACGAAATCGGCTGCTTCGACCTCGTCGACGACGGCATCGTCGAAGTTCCCGACCCGACAGGACTCTTTGTCTCCCGGCACGAGAAGCCTGTCGCCGGAACCTGCGTGACCGTGACGATGGAGGGCCGCAGACCGTTGCTCGCCGAAGTGCAGTCACTCAGTGTTTCGGCCTCGACACCATCCCCGCGGAGGACGACGAGTGGCCTCGATTCGTCCCGGGTCGCCATGATCTTGGCCGTATTGACCAAACACTGCAAACTCCCGCTGAGCGCCTTCGACGTCTATACCGCAACGGTTGGCGGCGCCAAACTCATCGAGCCCTCGGTCGACCTCGCTGTCCTCATTGCGACTGCTTCGGCACACACCGAGAGGGTTGTGCCCACTGACCTGATCGCGATCGGCGAGGTTGGCCTGGCCGGCGAAGTCCGCAAGGTCAGCGGACTCGGCGCCAGATTGCGCGAAGCGTCCCGCATCGGTTTCAGGCAGGCAATCGTCCCTGCAGGATCTGAATACCCCGACGGTCTCGGCATGAGCATCACCGAAGTCCACGACGTCATCACAGCCCTCAAGGCTCTCGACGGCGCCAAGCGCAGCAATGGCACTCCCCCATACCTGCAGGTCGTGCGCAAAAACTAGCCCTAGACTGTTCGGGTTGAGTCACCCTCGTGAATGTGGAGCACCATGGCAGGCAGTGTCGAGCGCGGAGCCGATAAGTCGGACACCGCCACACGCATCCGTGCGACCCTCGCAGCCGTTGCTCCCGGCACGGCTTTGCGCGAAGGTCTTGAACGCATCCTCCGAGGCCGAACCGGCGCGCTGATCGTCGTCGGCCAGGATCGACAGATCGATTCGATCTCCACCGGAGGCTTCGCCCTCGACGTGCCCTTTACCGCCACTGGCCTGCGCGAACTCGCCAAGATGGACGGCGCAATCATCGTCGACAAGGACGCAAGCCGCATCCTGCGCGCAGGTGTTCACCTGATGCCCGATCCTTCGATCCCGACCGATGAGTCCGGCACACGTCACCGCACAGCTGACCGAGTTGCCCGCCAGACCGGTGTCCCCGTGATTTCCGTGTCGGCTTCGATGCACATCATCGCCCTATACCTCGATGACGCCCGTCGCGTCCTCGAGGAAGCGGGTGCGGTTCTCGGTCGGGCCAATCAGGCCCTCGCGACCCTCGAGCGCTACAAGATTCGCCTCGACGAGGTGTCCGATGCCCTGTCGGCCCTTGAGATCGAAGACCTAGTCACCGTGCGCGATGTCGCGGCCGTCGCGCAACGTCTCGAGATGGTCAGCCGCATTTCCAGCGAGATCGACACCTACGTGCTTGAGCTCGGCACCGACGGCCGCCTGCTTTCGTTACAACTCGAAGAGCTCA
>JBDSQP010000480.1:0-4224 GCA_039929755.1 Aeromicrobium sp.
GGGTGCCGGCGATGCGCTGATGTTCTACACCGACGGCGTCGTCGAATCCCACTCACAGGACTTCACGACTGGCATCGAATGGCTGCGCAAGACTGCGAAGACAATCGTGTCTTCGGGCTTCGATCAAGCACCCAAACGAATCATCAACCGGGTGTCAGCCGGCGATGACGATCGGGCCGTACTTATCGTCAACCGGACCCTCTGAGCTATTTTTTGCCAGGGTGCGGGAACTGCGAACTCATCGCCATGTCCCAACCGCGCGCACCGAGCACCTTGCGGCTCAGGATCGCCATCGTTGCCGAGGGCGTCACCGTGTACCGAATCTTCGGATGCTTGGCGTTGAGGGACTTTTCGATCACCTTGGCCACCGAGTCCGGTCCGCCACCGAGCTTGGCCATCGGTCCCGCATACGTCTCGGCGGTCATCTTGGCGACATGGGCGTTGAAATGGGAGTAAGGGCCGTCTTCGATGCCTTCCATCGAAGCCAGGGCGGCTTGATCGAAGTTGGTCGTGATGAGTCCGGGTTCGACGAGGACGACCTTGATGCCGTAGCCCGCTACCTCGAACCTCAGTGCATCTGAGAATGCCTCGACGGCGTACTTCGTCGCGTGGTACGCGCCTCCGCCGGGGAAAACGAGGCGCCCGCCCATCGACGAGATGTTGATGATTCGGCCGGAACTCTGCTCGCGCATGTGGGGCAGGACAAGTTGGGTCATTCGCAGCGGGCCGAAGACATTGGTCTCGAACTGTCGCCGTACGTCGGCGAGGTCGAGGGTTTCGGCGGCACCCGATTGCGAATAGCCGGCATTGTTGACCAGGGCATCGACGCCGCCGGATTCCTTGGTGACAGCGTCGACCGCGGCGACCATCGAGTCTTCGTTCGTGACGTCGAGAGCGAGAGTCTTGCAGCCGGCTGCCCCGAGGGCGTCCAGCGTTTCGGGTCTGCGGGCGGTCGCGTAGACGGTCCAGTCGCCCTTTGCCAGACGGGCAGCCGTGGCCTCGCCGATGCCAGACGAACATCCCGTGATCAGTACTACGCGCTTTGTCATGCGCCGATTATGGCCCTTAGGGTTCAGTTGTGGCAGCCGATCGTCCGATCCTGAAATTCGAAACACCCGACGAAGTCGCGGAGTGGTTCGAAGAGAACGCCGAGAACTCCGACGGCATGCAGATCCTGTTCGCCAAGAAGGCCTCCAAGGTCCGAACGCCAACATATGGCGAGGTCCTCGACATCGCGCTCGCCTGGGGTTGGATCGACAGCATCGTCCATGGCTATGACGCCGACTGCTATCTGCAGACATTCACGCCGCGAAGGTCGAGGAGTCCCTGGTCCAAGGTCAACCGCGAAAAAGCCGAAGCGATGATTGCCGACGGCTCGATGAAGCCAAGCGGAATGGCAGCGGTCGAACTGGCCAGGGCCAACGGCCGTTGGGACGCTGCGTACGTGGGCCAGGCTGAAGCCGAAACCCCACAGGATTTCCTCGATGCGCTGGCCAGGAGCCCGAAGGCCGCCGCCTTTTTCGGGACCCTGTCCAACCAGAACAGGTACGCGGTCTATTTTCGGCTCAACGATGCCAAGAAGCCCGAGACGAGGGCGCGTCGCATCGTCAAGTTCGTGGAGATGTTTGAGCGGGGTGAGAAGTTCTACTGAGGTCCTGTGTCAAGCCTTGTAAATCGAGACCTCACTCGCCTTGACCACAAGCAGCACTTCGGAGCCTGGCGCCAGGTCGAGGGCGGCAACCGAGGTCGCGGTGATGTCGGCGTTGAGGTCGCTGGTGCGGATACGCATACGGTCACCCATCGGCTCGATCTCGGTGATGGCCGCCGGGATGACGTTTCGGGGGCTGCCGCCGGGCGGCGTGAGGTGCACCGCGACGGCACTTGGGCTGAAGACCGCCACGGCCGCCTCGCCATCGCTGATCTCCTCGGTGGGGATGCCTTCGACGGTCATTCCCGAGGGGGAGCGCACCGAATTCGTCCCGGCTGCGCCGGCGACAAGGTTGAGTCCCGCGATGCGTGCGGCGAAAGGGCTCCGGGGCCTGCCGAGCACCTCCTTGGTGGGACCGTCCTCCACAACCGAGCCGTCCTCGATCACGATGACGCGATCGGCCAGCAATAAGGCATCGAGGACTTCGTGCGTCACGATGATCGCGGCTCGATCGCGCAAGACGCGACGGAGCATTTGCCGCAGCGGTGGGACGATCGCGACATCTAGCGCCGACATCGGTTCGTCGAGGAGCAGCAGCCTCGGATTGGCGGCAAGCGCACGTGCGACCGCTATGCGCTGCGCCTGGCCGCCCGACAATTGAGCAGGCTTGCGTTGGCCGAACTCGGCGGCATCGACCTCCTCGAGCCAGCCCGCGGCCGTCTCGCGGGAGGTCCGACGCGATGCCCCTGCGCTGCGGGGAGCAAAGGCGACGTTGTCGAGGACGCTGAGGTGCGGAAACAACAGCGGGTCCTGGGCAAGCAGCGCCGTGCCGCGGCGATGGGCGGAGCGCCAGACATCGGGAGATCCGGGTCGGCCGACATCGAAGAGTGTGTTGCCGTCGAGGCGGGCGTACCCGACATCGGGTCTGATGAGTCCGGCGATCGCTGCGAGAACGCTCGACTTACCGGCGCCGTTCGGTCCCAGGATCGCGACCGTTTCGTTGTCGCCCAGGTCGAGCGCCACGTCGAGGCCGCGGCCCTTCATCACGGCGTGGAATTCGAGGGTCACAGTTCCGAAACCCTTCGGCTACGGCTCTGCCCGTTTACCAGGGCAACAACCAGGACAGCGACAATCACCAGTACGAGGGACAGTGCGACGGCCGCATCGGGATCGGTTTCGCGCTGGAGGTAGATCTCAAGCGGCAGGGTTCGGGTCACGCCCTGGAGGCTTCCTGCGAACGTCAGCGTGGCGCCGAATTCGCCGAGGGCGCGCGCGAACGAAAGCACCGCACCGGAGGCCAGTCCGGGAAGGACCAGGGGGAGTGTGACCCGGCGCAGCACGGTTGTCGGCCTCGCACCAAGAGTTGCCGCGACGACTTCGTATCGCTGGCCCGCAGTGCGCAGTGTGCCCTCGAGGCTGACCACGAGGAAGGGGAGCGCAACGAATGTCTGCGCCATCACGACGGCCGTCGTCGAAAAGGCGATGTGGACACCCCAGGCGTCGAGCGACTCGCCCAGCAGACCTTTGCGGCCAAAGGTGTAGAGCAGCGCGATGCCGCCGACGACTGGGGGAAGGACAAGGGGGAGGAGCACGAGCGAACGTACGAGCGACTGCCCTGGAAACGACGTACGGGCAAGAACCATCGCCATCGGTACGCCGAACAGGACGCACAGGAGCGTGCTCATGGCCGATGTCCGGAGGCTGAGTTTGAGCGCCGCAACCGAAGACTCGGATGTGATGAGGCCGAAGAAATGAGTCCACTCGACCTTGGTCGCCATCGCCACAAGTGGGAGCACGATGAAGAGCGCCCCGACCGCTGCGGGGACGAAGATCCAGCGCGGAAGGCCGGAGTATCGCTGTGGTGTTGGCATGATCAAGGCTTGGCGAATCCCGCCGCTGACAACACGGCCTGGCCCTTGGCACCCGACACGAGCTCGACGAACTGCTTGGCGAGCTTGGAGTTCTTGCTGGCCGACAGGGCTGCGATCGGGTAGGTGTTGACAGCGCTGGAGGACTCGGCGAACGTGATTCCCTTGACCTTGTCGCCGGCGCTCAACACATCGGTGACATAGACGAGTCCTGCATCGGCTTCGCCACTCTCGACCTTGCCGAGCACATCAGTCACGGACTGTTCTTCACTGACCGGCTTGATGTCGACGCCCGCGGATTCTTCGATCTTTTGGGCCGCTGCCCCGCAGGGCACTTCGGCAGCACACAGAACGACCTTGACGTCGGCCTTTGTCAGGTCCGCCAGCGACGCGATGTGGGCGGGATTGTCCGGCGGAGTCGCGATCTCAAGGGTGTTGGTAGCGAAGTTGACCGGCGTTCCGCTGACCAATTTGTCGCCGGTGGCCTTGTCCATGTTCTTGGTGTCGGCCGACGCGAAGACATCTGCCGGCGCGCCCTGCTGGATCTGGGTTACCAGATCGGCGGAGCCGCCGAAGTTGAACGTCACCGTGACGCCCGGGTGGTCGGCCTCGAACTGCTTGCCGAGTTCGGTGAACGTTCCCTTGAGGGAAGCTGCAGCATAGACAGTGATCGTCGCGGGTTTCGGTGCGGCGGTGGTCGCGTTGTCA
>JBDSQP010000481.1:0-2976 GCA_039929755.1 Aeromicrobium sp.
CGTCGAGCCGACGGCAGAGGGTTCGCGGCTGCATTGGGATGTCGACTTCGAGTTCGCCGTCATCCACCCGTTCAGGCTCTTCCTCAAGTCATTCCTGGCTGAATTCGAGGGCGTACTCAATGACGGCGTGAACGAACTGAAAAGCCAACTCGAACGCGAAAGAAAATAGCGTCCTGCCGTGATCAGAGCTGTTTTGCGATTCGCCCATGTGGGGTCCGCAAAGCCGTTAGCGTTGGCGCGCGAGGATCGGGCACCAGGCTCCGGCCGGCTCTGACACCAAGGAACGGCCACCCATGACAACTGACAACACGACCGGTGCCGAACAAGCGCAGACTCCCGCGTACGCCAGTGCACCTCCCCCGGTTGCCGCTCCCGCCCCCGCCGCCCCGGTTGCTCCCGTCGCCGGACAGATCGGCACCATGCGCAGCACCGGGTTGTGCATTGTCCTGGCGATTGTCACCCTCGGGATCTACCAGATTGTCTGGTACTTCAAGGTCCACAGCGAGATGAAGCGCCACAGCGGCGCCGGTCTCGGTGGTGGCGTCGCCCTCCTGCTCGCCCTGTTCGTCGGCATCGTGATGCCATACATCACCTCGGCCGAAGTCGGAAACCTCTACAAGGGCAAGGGCCAGGAAGCTCCGGTCGGCGGCGCCACCGGCCTCTGGTTCTTCCCCGGAATCTTCATTCTCGTCGGGCCACTCGTATGGTTCGTCAAGACCAATGGTGCGCTCAACGACTACTGGCGCTCGCAAGGTGCCACGAGTTAGATCCTGCAAGCCAACAAACGCCCCACCCGAGTGACCGGGTGGGGCGTTTTTTGGAATGGATCAGCCGCGGAGCTTAGACTTACGGTCGCGGTTGGCGTCGTAAAGATAGGACTCCGAAACCTTGGGCGGGTCAAGAGCGGGTCCGACGAGGATCACGGCAGCCTGCTTGAGACCGGCCGCCTCGACCTGATCGGCTATGTCGGACAGGGTGCCCGTGAATACACGCTGACTCGGCTGGCTGGCGTTGGCGACAACAGCGACCGGGCAGTCGGCGCCATACTCACCGGCGAGCTCTTCGGCGAGGACGCGTATGCGGGTGATGGCCAGGTGCAGCACGAGGCTTGCCTTCGTACGGGCGAAGTTCGCAAGCGATTCCGAGTCGGGCATTGCCGTCGAACGCGCCTGCGTGCGGGTGAGGACCACCGATTGGGTGAGCAGCGGGACGGTGAGTTCCTTGCCGAGCAATGCCGCTGCGGCGGCATACGCCGGAACCCCGGGCGTCACGTCCCACGACACGCCCTGCTCATCGAGCCGGCCGGACTGTTCAGCCAAAGCGGAGTAAATCGAGGGATCGCCGGAGCAGAGGCGTACGACGTCGAGGCCCTCGCGATGCGCTTCGACGATGTGGGTGATGATCTCGTCGAGGTTGAGGTTCTGGGTGTCGATGAGACGCGCACCCTCGGGGCAATGCGAGAGCACCGCGGCGTCAATGTAGGTGCCGGCATAGACGCAGACGTCGGCCTTGTTGAGCATCGCGACGGCGCGAAGGGTGAGCAGGTCGGCCGCTCCCGGGCCGGCGCCAATGAAATGAACGGTCACGTGGCGGCCGGGCCCTTGACGAGAGACAACTGCGTGATCGCCCGTGCCGGCTTCCAGCCGGTGAAGGTGCCGATCGGGGCGGCATGTTCAACATGGAGCCTGGTCAGCTCGCCGCCTTGATGGCCGCCGTGTTCGGCATACCAGCGGGCGAGAACGGATTCGGTTTCGAGGGTGACGCCGTGGACGACGAGACGGCCGCCTTCACGAAGGGCCGACCAACAGGCTTCGAGCACACCCGGCTCGGTCGCGCCGCCGCCGATGAAGATCGCATGCGGTGAGTCGAGACCGTCGAGGGCTTCAGGCGCATGGCCGTTGACTACTCGCATGGCCGGCACTCCGAGCTTGGCGGCGTTGTCCGCGCTGCGCTTTGCCCGGTCCTCGCGGGCCTCGATCGCAATGGCGCGGCAGGTCGGATGGGCTCGCATCCATTCAATGGCGATGCTCGCAGCCCCCGCTCCGACGTCCCACAGCAACTGGCCCGGTTGGGGAGCGAGCCTTGCAAGTGCAGAGGCGCGAATGTCGCGCTTGGTGATCTGGCCGTCGTTGTCGAAGGCTTCGTCGGGGAGGCCGGCCGTCCAACCCAGAGGCGCGGCGGACCCCGCACATTCGATCGCGATGACGTTGAGCGGTTTGGCTTCCTGGTTCCACTCGGCCGCAGTTGAGTGCTCACGATGTTCGGCGGCGGTTCCCAGGTCCGACAACACGGTCAGCGCGCTGGCGCCATAACCGGCGTCGATGAGAAGTTGCGCGACTTTGCCCGGGGTCGAGCCGTCGCCGGAAAGGACGAGAAGGCGATGGCCAGGGGCGAGTCCGCGGAGGACGGTATGCGGATCGCGACCCACAAGGCTGACGACTTCCGACGTTTCGGCAGGCCACTTCATCCTGGCCCGCGCCAACGCGACAGAAGATATCGCCGGAATGATCTCGACATTGTCGGCGCCGAGCACGTCGATCAGCGTTGTGCCGATGCCCGAGACGAGCGGGTCTCCCGAGGCGAGGGCGACGACTACTCCGCCGAGACCGTCGAGAAAGCCTTCAAGTTGGACGCGGAGCGGGCTCGGCCAAGTCACCCGGCGCGCGCCTCCCGCGGGAAGCATCGCAAGATGGCGTTCGCCGCCAACGACGACATCCGCATCGAGGACGACAGCCTGGGTCGAGGCGTCGAGGCCCGCCCATCCGTCAGCGCCGATGCCGACGACCGTCACGATTCCCATAACTGTCGAGGTTATAGTCTGGCGACACACAATGAGTACTGAGGTGCCTCGCAAGGGGAGAATCGGGAAGCCGGTGCAAATCCGGCACAGGGCCCGCTGCGGTAACCCAGGCACAACTCCTTCTGGAGTTGACCCCGGGAAGTCCGAAGACCGGCCTCAGGCTCATACGCAACTCA
>JBDSQP010000482.1:0-1769 GCA_039929755.1 Aeromicrobium sp.
GAAACTGCGGGAACTGACTGTGCCCAGTGCCGCAGCATGCACCGGCGTCCCGCACGGCACGCCGAAATCCGTGCCGTCGTGAAGCTTGCGTTCGTGGGTGATCGGATGGACACGCATACCGTACGGAGACGTGATGGGGCCACCGACCGGCCGGCGCAAAGATCCGTCCCCTCCGAACGGCGGAGTCGGGGGAGGGCCGTCGGGGCTGATGAGACGGACTCGCCCGCCGGTCGACAGCAGGGCGAGGGGGTCGAGATAGTCATCGCCGATCTTGCGACCCAAATGGAGGCATGCGCTATCGGGGCAGTGACTGCCGGCGCCGAGGAGCGACCCGATCGACTGACCGGCTGTCACGGAATCGCCGACCTGTACCGAAACGTCAACCGGCTGATAGGTCGATCTCTCCCTGCCATGGTCCACAACGACGATGGGAATGTTGTTGATAGTGCCTACATATGAGACGACGCCGGCAGCAACCGAATTGACGACGGCGCCGACCTGACTCCGAAGGTCGACGCCGCGATTGCCCGCGCCATAAGGACCGTTGGGGAGGTCAAACCGCTTTCCGACTTCGTGGCCTTCGAGTGGCCACAACCAATGGTCCGCCGCACCAGCCGAAGAAGGAGCGAAAAGGATGCAGAACAGGACACAAATGGCCAACGCGCGAGACTTCATTCACCCAGAAGAACGCGACTGGCGTGGGTACGCGAGGGGCACCGAATGGGATGGGGAAAATCGTCGCCCGCAAGAGTCCTGTGGACGGTTTGCTCGATTGGCACTCGACGCCATCGGTGGCGTAGACTGCCGAAGCACTCTTTCGGGAGTGACTTCGCGCGCTTGTAGCCGTGTGACACGAAAGTCGAACACGGGCGTGGTCCTGGTCCCTTCGGGGTGTGGCCGCGTGTCTAACGATCAATGCGAGTGCCAGGGCATCGGCAACCGTCGGTGTGACAACCAGGAACAGGCACTTTTGTGCCTCAAGGAGGAACGGCTATGGCCGTCGTCACTATGCGCCAGCTGCTTGAAAGCGGCGTTCACTTTGGTCACCAGACCCGTCGTTGGAATCCGAAGATGAAGCGATTCATCTTCACGGAACGCAACGGCATCTACATCATCGACCTCCAGCAGTCGCTGGCCTACATCGACGCCGGCTACGAGTTCGTCAAGAACACCGTTGCCCGTGGCGGAACGATTCTGTTCGTCGGCACCAAGCGCCAGGCGCAGGAGCCGATCGAAGAGCAGGCCAAGCGCGTCGGCATGCCCTACGTCAATCAGCGTTGGCTCGGCGGCATGCTCACCAACTTCCAGACCATGCACCAGCGCCTTCAGCGTATGAAGGAACTCGAAGAAATCGACTTCGACGACGTTGCCGGTTCGGGCCGCACCAAGAAGGAACTCCTTCAGATGCGTCGCGAATACGACAAGCTGTTGAAGACTCTTGGCGGCATCCGCGACATGGGCAAGGTGCCCTCGGCCGTATGGATCGTCGATACCAAGAAGGAACACCTCGCGATCGACGAAGCGAAGAAGCTGAAGATCCCCGTCATCGCGATCCTCGATACGAACTGCGATCCCGACGACGTCGACTTCCCGATCCCCGGCAACGACGACGCCATCCGCTCTGTCGGCCTGCTGACCCGCGTCATCGCTGACGCCGTTGCCGAGGGCCTCATCGCCCGTGGCGGTGCCAAGGCAGCAGATGAGACTCCCGGTTCCGAACTCGGTGCGGAAGAACCCCTCGCCGAATGGGAACTCGAAGTCCTCAAGGG
>JBDSQP010000483.1:0-6204 GCA_039929755.1 Aeromicrobium sp.
GGTGAGGACACGATTGCGTCGATGCCGCCGAACCGCTGGAGCCATGCCGCTGCGCGTGCTGCCTGTTCTTCGCCCAACTCGTTGAGGCCCGGGTCAGATCCGCCGCTGCCACAGAACAGCTTGCGCATGGTGTTTTCGGTGACGCCATGGCGAAGCATGATGATGGTGGTGGGTTCGCCGTGGAGGTGACTGCGCCAACCGACGAGCGGATTCTTTTCCTTTGCCGCCCGGGGATGAACCTTGGTCTTGCCGGTCGCGCCGTCCAGCGCAGCGTTGAGGATCGCATCCGCAGCTTGGTTCTGTTCGCGCGGGACCCAGGTCCACTCGACGCCGAAAGGCGCAATCTTCTGCGCCTCGATCGCGAGCGGCTGCATCGAAGGATGCTTGACCTTCCAGCGCCCGGCCATCTGCTCGATGACGAGCTTGGAATCCATCCGGACTTCGAGCTCGGCGTCGGGCGTGTGTTGGCGGTAAAGCTCAAGGCCCGCGATCAGGCCGCGGTATTCGGCGACGTTGTTGGTTGCGATCCCGATCGCTTCAGCGCGTTCGGCGATGATTTCGCCGGTGGCGGCATCGCGTATGAGGGCGCCATAGGCGGCGGGACCCGGATTCCCCCGGGAGCCGCCGTCGGCCTCAATGATCACCCGCACGTTAGATCCCGGATTCGAGCGTCCGCACCAGGATTCTGGTGCATTCGGGGCAACGTATGACCTCGTTCGACGGCTTCTCAGCAATCTCTCGCAGGTCAGCGCCGTTGAGTTCCAGCCGGCAACCTTCACAGCGGCGGGCCTTGAGCGGGGCGGCGCCCGTGCCGTATTGGGCGCGGAGCTTGTCGTACAGAGCGGTCAAGTCGTCAGGAACCTTTTCGGCGATCAACTTGCGTTCGGCGATAACCTCGTGGGCTTCCTTGTCGATTTCGACCGTTTTGGCATCCCGTGAGAGTGTCGCGGCGTCGATCCTGGCAGTGAGGTCGGCGAGCTCTGAAGTCACAGCATCGAGGCGGTTTTGCGCTTCTTCGAGCGCCTCCATGACCTCTAGCTCTTCGTCTTCGAGCGTGCCGATCCGGCGGTCGAGCGCAACGATCTCGTGCTGCATCTTTTCGAGATCCTTGGGATTCGAAATCTGCCCCGAATTCATCCGCTCTTCGTCGCGAATGCGGCGGGACCTGACCTGTTCGACTTCGAGGTCGGCCTTTTTCTGCTCGCGCGAGAGATCTGAGACCTGCGTGTCAGCCTCGACCCGTTGGCCGTTGAGCTCAGCGGCCTTGGCCGACAAGTCGCTGATGGTGGCAATCTCGGGAAGCGAGTTCTTGCGATGAGTGAGCTGGGCGAGGGTGGAATCCTGCGCCTGCAAGTCGAGCAACGAGAGTTGCGCGAAGGGATCGGCTTTCAGGGTTCGCTCCTTTGTTGAGTTGTTGCAATCTGTGGTGATGCGAGGAACGTCCACGGATCGGTGACGATCTCGGAAACGCTGATGCCCACGGTATCCCCTAGCCGTGCACCGAGCTCCCGCGCGGCAACCGGGAGCCACGTCCATTCGGCCGCCCAATGTGGAACGTCGATCACAGCGGGCGCCCCGGGCGCCTCGAGATGTTCGCTGACCGGGTGATGGCGCAGGTCCGAGGTGACGTAGACATCCGCCCCTGCCCGACCGGACTTGGCAAGCAGGAAGTCCCCCGAACCACCACAGAGGGCGACAGTATGAACAAGCCGGTCCGGATCGCCGGCCACACGAGTCGCACTGTTATGGGCAGGCAGGGCCGCGGCGACGGTAGCGGCAAACTCTCTCAGACTGACCGGCTCCGACAGGGTTCCGATTCGGCCACTGCCCCGGTCATCGGCGAGTTGGGCCGGCTCAAGAAGGTCGAAGGCGGGCTCTTCGTACGGATGCGCTGTGCGCAAGGCATCGAGGATCTGCGCACGCAGTCGACGCTCGGCAACCATTTCGATTCTGGTTTCGGGCACGCTTTCGAGTTTGCCCGGACTACCGATCGAGGGATTTGCTCCCTCGAGTGGGCGGAAGGAACCCGTACCGATGGAGGTGAACGCACAACTGTCGTAGTCGCCAATTGCGCCGGCGCCGGCCTCACGCATCGCTGACAAGACTTTGTCCACGTCGATGTGCGGAACGAAGGTCACCCATTTGTCCATCGGTTCAGCGGGATCGGGATCGAGTGGCCGGATGTCAGTGAGGCCCAGGGCGAGGGCCATCGATTCAGAGACCCCGAGCCTGGGAGCGTCGGCATTCGTGTGGCACGTATGCAGCGCGATCCCGTTGGCGATGAGCGTATGCACGACCTTGCCCTTGGGGGTTGTGGCGGCGACGCTCGTGACGCCTTTGAGATAGAGCGGGTGATGGGTCACGAGCAACTGCGCGCCCAAGGCAACGGCCTCATCAACGACTGCCTGGACGGGATCGACAGCGAACAGGATCTTCGTGACTTCGGCGTCAGGGTCACCGACGACGGTGCCAACGGCATCCCACTCATCGGCCCACCGCGGGTCGTACATCGCATCGAGTTCGGCGACGACTTCACGCAGTGACGGTCCCATGATCTGAACCTTAGGGGGTCTCTTCCGTCACCGAAAGCAACACCATAGGCAGCGACTCTCTCAGCAGGACCGTATCGATGGGCCGACCTTCAATCAGGGCTTCGCGCAACGTGAGTTCATAGGTGCCCATCAGGATCGTCGCGGCGTGACGGGGGTCGATCGTGAAGCGGCGGCCAAGTGCCTTCACCGTCTGCGTCATGAACGCCTGGAATTCCGCCTTTGCCTGTCCCCAGGCCTCGTTGAACTCGCGGCCGACATCTTTCTGGCGGATTCCGTGGATGGCGAACTCGGCGTTGACCAGAAACCAGTCGCGGTCTCCCGGCTGGAAGACCACGAACCGATCTATGACCTCATCTATCGCGGTCTTGAGGTCCTTGCCCTCGAACGAGGCAGGATCTGCAGCGGCCTTCAGGCTTTCGAACATCAGCGTCTTCTCACGGTTGAACACCGCCAGAACCAGATCTTCTTTGCTGGTGAAGTTCGAATAGAACGCACCCCGCGTGAACCCGGCACGATCGCAGATGTGCTCCACCGAGGCACCCTGGATGCCGTCGCTGGCAAGCACCTCTCTGGCAGCGTCGATCAGCCGTTCGCGCGTTGCAGCACGCCGACGCGTGGCAACGGCGCCATCTGCCTTGGTGCTTGCTGTATTCATACTCACATTCACCATAGTACTCGATACATTGATGTACTCAATACAAACCTGTATCGTAATTTTCGTGTCAACATCCCTGTACACCCTCGGCCGGTGGGCCTACCTTCATCATCGCCGCGTCATCGCGTTCTGGCTCGCGGCCATCGCCATCCTAGGGATCATCGCCGCCGGCCTGGGCGGCACGACCAAGAACACCTTCGCCATCCCCGGAACCGAGTCACAAGCAGCCGTCGATTCGCTGGGACGTACGTTTCCCCAGTTCAGCGGCGCATCGGCATACCTGATCATCGTGGCACCCAACGGCGAGACGATCGTGGACGAACGGTCGAGGGGCCTCATCACCGGTGCGGAGAAGGAAATCGCGAAGGTCGATGGGGTGAGCGAAGTCGTGTCGCCCTATTCGGACCTGACACCGATTTCGATCTCGCACGACAAACGTGCGGCGATGATCCAGATTCAGTTCATCGGTCAGGTGACTGACATCAAACCGGCTCAACTCGATGCGCTCCAAAAGATCGACAAGCCACTCCTGAATGCGGGCTATCAAGCCAAGTTCGGTGGCGACGCGTTCACCAACACCGGCCCGGCGCTGTCACCCACCGAGGCGATCGGTGTGTTCCTGGCCTTCATCGTCCTGTACCTCATGTTCACCTCGTTCCGAGCCGCCTTGGTGCCCATCGCCACCGCCTTGGTTGGCGTCCTGGTCACGATGGCTCTGACACTCATTGCTACGCGATTCGTCACGATTTCTCCCTCGGCACCATTGCTGGCGTTGATGATCGGGCTCGCCGTCGGCATCGACTACGCCCTGTTCATCCTTTCCAGACATCGGGAGCAACTCGGCGAAGGGATTGAACCCGAAGAGGCGGCCGCCCGTGCCGTTGCCACGGCTGGATCGGCCGTCGTTTTCGCAGGTGCAACAGTCGTCATCGCCCTGGTCGGGCTGGCTGTCGCCAGGATCCCGTTCCTGACCGTCATGGGCATCGTTGCGGCCATGTCGGTCCTGGTCGCCGTTGCCGTCGCTTTGACCTTACTTCCCGCGATCTTCGCCGTTGTCGGGCCGAAACTGGCCCCGCGGAACGCGCACGCTCCGGGCGGGTTCTCACGTCGCTGGGTCGCGGCAACTACGCGCTTCCCGTTCGTCGCCATCGCGATCGTCGTGGTCGGACTTATTGTCGTCGCCGCTCCGGCAAGGGACCTGAAACTCGCACTCCCCGACAACGGCACCTCACCGGTCGGGTCGACGCAGCGCACCTCATTCGACTTGGTCGAAAAGAACTTCGGACCAGGATTCAACGGCCCACTCCTGATCACGGTTGACGTCATATCGACCAAGGATCCGGTGGGGGTCATCGACGACATTGCCGCGGATATCCAAAAGGTCGACGGCATCACCGCCATCGGTCTCGCCACCCCGAACAAGACCGGCGACACTGGCGTCGTGCAGGTGATCCCGACAACTGCTCCCAGCTCCGAACGCACCAAAGACCTGGTGAATGCCATCCGCGACCGGGCACCCGGTTGGGAAAAGGAGTACGGCGTCGATGTAGCTGTAACTGGCCTGACCGCCGGCGGGATTGATATCTCCCAACGCCTGAGCGATGCGCTGCTGCCATTCGGTCTGGTCGTGGTGGGTCTTTCGGTGTTGCTCCTCATGATCGTCTTCCGGTCGATCGTGGTGCCGGTCAAGGCAACAATCGGCTTCATGCTCTCGACCGGGGCGTCTCTCGGGGCAGTGGTCGCGGTCTTCCAGTGGGGGTGGTTCGCCTCGCTGGTCAACCTCGAGCAGACCGGTCCGCTCGTCAGCTTCCTACCGATCATGCTCATGGCCGTGCTTTTCGGGCTGTCGATGGATTACGAGGTCTTCCTGATGTCGCGCATGAAAGAGGAGTACATCCTCACCGACGACGCTCATCGAGCGATCGCCGACGGCTTTGTCGGCAGTTCACGTGTCGTCACATCGGCAGCGGTCATCATGCTTGCCGTCTTCGCGGCATTCGTGCCCGACGGCGACCCCAACATCAAGCCGATCGCGTTTGCCTTGGCTATAGGAGTGTTCGCCGACGCCTTTCTGATTCGTATGCTGTTCGCGCCCGCCGTGCTCCAGTTGTTCGGCCGTCTTGCATGGGTATTGCCAGGACGACTCGACACCGCGCTCCCCCACGCCGACATCGAGGGCGCGGGCCTTCACCGCCAGATCGATCTCGGCTACTGGCCGGGTCCGGACTCTCTCGCGGCCATCAGCGCCGCAGGGCTCACGGCCTCAGGCCCCGATGGAGCCGTATTCAACGACGTCAACATCGATCTCCCCAGAGGCGACTGGCTCGTGGTCCATGGGCCTACTGGCTCTGGCAAGACCGCACTCCTCCTTACCCTTGCCGGTCGCATGGCGTTCGATGACGGGCTGCTCCGCATCAACGGTTTTCTATTGCCTCAGGAGTCAGTCAAGGTCCGCAAGACTGTGGCCCTCGGCGAATTCGTCGGGATCAATGACCTCGAGGACAACCTCACCGTCGACCAACACATCGCCGAACGCCTGTCGATCCGTTCGTTTGGGGTCTGGGTACGTAACAGCCGGATCACCCCGGTTCGCGACTCCCTCAATGACGCTCTGCAACAAGCCTCGCAACAGGCCGGCATCCCCTTCCGGCCGCTCCGTGGCACCGATTTGATCTCGACACTGTCGAGGCTCGAACACAAGATGCTCGGAGTCAGCCTCGCCCTGATCACGTCGCCCAAGATCGTTCTGATCGAGGATGTCGATGACCTGCGATCGGGCGAAAGCATTTCGCTCCTCTGGTCGGCGCTCCGGGCACTCATACCGGAGCATGACGTCACCGTTGTGGCTAGCGTCCAGTCGACTAGCTCGGCGCCACCGCAATCTGCGCACGTCCACTACCTCGAACTCAATACCAGCCGCACTATCCAAGAGTTGATGTTCTGATGTTTCCTTCACCGCCTCTGCCCTGGTTCGAACTCGCACGCTTCCGTCGCAAT
>JBDSQP010000484.1:0-4372 GCA_039929755.1 Aeromicrobium sp.
CCAGCGAAGCGACGTCAGATACGTCGAAGCACAGGGCGACTACGTACGAATCCATACCGCCGAGGGCGGACACCTGCTGCGTATTCCGCTGTCGACACTTGAGGACAACTGGCGCGACGCGGGCTTCATCCGTATCCACCGCCGGTTCCTCGTCCGTTCTCACAACATCTCCGAAGTTCGGCTGGACGGCGGGCGATGCACGGTGATCGTGGATGGCGTCGAACTCGACGTCAGCCGCAGGCATACGCGCGATCTCAAAGACTTGCTGATCCGCAACTCCCGCCCGGGCACCTCGCCGTGACGGGTGAGCCGCCTCCGCGCGTACGCCTGCAGCGCCAGGACACCGCCAGGCGAGCCCGGCGCGACATGACCGAGGAGATCGACGCACAAACCGTCCTCGGCGAAGCCCTGATCGACTCCCTCGTGCGGGCCCAGCTTCGACTGGCCGCCTTGGTCCTCATCGTTCTCGCCTTCACACTGGGCGCGCTGCCCCTGGTGTTCCATTTCGTGCCGGCTGTTTCGCGGGCCTCGATCGCCGGTATCCCGCTGACCTGGATACTGCTCGGCTTCGTCGCCTACCCCTTCCTTCTGGCGCTCGGCTGGTATTACGTCGTTCACGCCGAACGCAACGAGGGAGCCTTCATCGATCTCCTCGACGAGTTATGAGCACCGCCGCCGGACTCATCGCCGTCATCGCCGTCTCGCTGGCGACGGTGGCAATCGGTGCCTTCGGCCTGCGTGTTTCCCGCACCACGAGCGACTTCTACGTCGCATCCCGGACCGTACGCCCGCTGGCCAACGCCTCCGCAATCAGCGGCGAATACCTCTCGGCGGCATCTTTCCTCGGGGTTGCCGGCCTGATCCTCGCCCACGGCGTCGACGCGCTCTGGTTTCCCGTCGGGTTCACCGCGGGCTACCTCGTACTCCTGGTGTTCGTCGCGGCTCCACTGCGCCGGTCGGGCGCCTACACAATCCCCGATTTTGCCGAGGTACGGCTTCAATCGAGCGCCGCCCGCTACACCGCGAGCCTCCTCGTGGTCGGAGTCAGCTGGTTCTACCTGATGCCGCAATTCCAAGGGGCGGGACTTACGCTCCGTACAGCCACGGGCGCGCCGAGCTGGGTCGGCAGCGTCCTCGTCGCGATCATCGTGGTGATCAATGTCGTGTCCGGAGGGATGCGGAGCATCACGTTCGTCCAGGCGTTTCAGTACTGGCTCAAGCTGAGCGCGATGCTGATTCCGCTCTTCTTCCTCATCGACAAATGGCGTGGGGACGGCTCGCCGGCGATCTCCAGACTCCACGCGGCTGACTGGGTCGAGCCTCTCGCTGGGCCGAACTCGATCTACCTCACCTACTCGATCATTCTCGCGACGTTCCTCGGGACGATGGGATTGCCCCACGTCGTCGTTCGGTTCTACACCAATCCCGACGGACGGGCCGCCCGCCGCACCACACTCATCGTGCTTGCGCTGATCGGCAGCTTCTATCTGATGCCGACCATCTATGGAGCCCTTGGTCGGATCTACAGCCACGACCTCATTGCTGGAGGCAGAACGGATGCCGTCGTCCTCGAACTCCCCGGCCGTATGTTGGGCGGCACGACCGGCGACATACTCTCTGCCCTCCTCACCGCGGGTGCCTTCGCAGCGTTCCTGTCGACCTCTTCGGGTCTCACCATGTCGATCGCCGGAGTCGTTGGTCAGGACCTCGTCGGCACACGGCTCGGCAAAGGCCTCTCGGGAATCACCGCCCTGAGACTTGCCGTGATTCCCTGCATACTCGTCCCGCTGATCCCGGCCCTGGCCACCGAACGCCTCGCCGTCGCCAGCTCGGTGACATTCGCGTTCGCCCTCGCCGCATCGACCTTCTGCCCCTTGCTCGTGCTCGGCATCTGGTGGCGGAGCCTGACCGCCCGGGGAGCCATCGCCGGGCTCATCGCGGGCGGCTTGTGTGCCGGAATCGCACCGATCCTGACAATCGCGGCCAAACCCGAAGGCTGGGTCGGCGTGATGCTCAGTCAACCGGCCGCCTGGTCTGTTCCAATCGGATTCGCGGTCATGATCGTTGGCTCCATGGCGGACCGAAATGGCATACCCGCAAACGTCGCCCGCACGATGGTCCGACTGCACACCCCAGAGCGGATTGACGTCGACCGGCGCATTTAGGGCAACCGTTCATCGCTCTCATCCGACCGTTCAGCGTCACCCCGACACCGCATACCGAAGGCTTACCTCACTCCGGCGCACGGCACTCACTGTGATCTGGCACACAGGCAACGCCGAGCCCTAGCGTCAGTCACGTGGCGCGAATTGCGCGCCGTTGAACCCTGAAAGAGGTGACACCTCGTGGCTGAACCAATCACCATCGAAGAGCATGAGGCTTATCAGCGCATTCATGCGTCCGATGACTTTGCCGAATTGCGCAGAAGCTATCGCAGCTTCGTGTTCCCCATGACCGTGGCCTTCATGGCCTGGTACCTGTTGTATGTCTTTGCCTCCAACTGGGCCGGGGGCTTCATGAATCACAAGGTCTTCGGCAATATCAACGTCGCCCTCATATGGGGCCTGCTGCAGTTCATCTCGACCTTCGTCATCGCCTGGCTGTACTCGCGCCATTCCGACAATGTCCTCGATGCGCTGTCCGACAAGCTCAAGCACGAGTTCGATGAGGAGTTCAACAAATGAGCACCGCTGACGCAGTCCTCGCAGCCGAGGACAATGGCCACCAGGCGCTCACGACGGGTCTCTTCCTGTTCGTCGTCCTCCTGACGGTCGGCATCACCTTCTGGGCCAGCCGCAACAACAAGACTGCAGCCGACTACTACGCCGGCGGCCGCGCGTTCACCGGCCCGCAGAACGGCTTCGCCATCGCCGGCGACTACATGTCGGCAGCTTCCTTCCTGGGCATCTCGGGCGCCATCGCCCTTTCCGGTTATGACGGCTTCCTCTATTCCATCGGCTTCCTCGTGGCCTGGCTTGTCGCCTTGCTGCTGATCGCCGAACTGCTCCGCAACTCCGGACGCTTCACGATGGCCGATCAGCTGGCCTATCGCATGAAGCAGCGCCCGGTCCGCACGGCGGCGTCGATCTCAACTGTTGTCGTTTCGATCTTCTATCTGCTCGCGCAGATGGTCGGTGCCGGCACACTCGTCGCACTGTTGCTCGGCGTGAACGGTCAGGCCCTGAAGAACTGGGTCGTCGTCGGCGTCGGCATCATGATGATCTTCTACGTCACCGTCGGTGGCATGAAGGGCACCACCTGGGTTCAGATCGTCAAGGCGATCCTGCTCATGGGCGGCACCATCATCATCACGGTTCTGGTCCTGGCGAAGTTCCATTTCAACATCTCGGACCTTCTCGGTACGGCAGCCAGCAACAGTGGTCACGGCCACGCGTTCCTCGAGCCCGGACTCAAATACGGCGCCACCCTCACCAGCAAGCTCGACTTCGTCTCGCTCGGAATCGCGCTCGTGCTCGGTACGGCCGGCCTGCCGCACATCCTCGTCCGCTTCTACACCGTTCCCACGGCCAAGCAAGCCAGGCAGTCAGTCCTTTGGGCAATCACGCTCATCGGCGCCTTCTACCTGATGACGCTCGTCCTCGGCTTCGGCGCTGCGGCGCTCGTCACCGGAGACAAGAAGGACAAGATCGTGGAGAGCGGCGGCAACCTCGCTTCCCCGTTGTTGGCTGAATCGGTCGGCGGTGGTGCTGGTTCAACCGGCGGCGCCGTACTCCTTGCAGTGATCTCGGCTGTCGCATTCGCGACGATCCTCGCCGTGGTCGCGGGACTGACACTCACCTCAGCATCCTCGGTGGCACACGACCTGTATGCCAACGTGTGGAAGAAGGGCGACGTCACCGAGAAGCAAGAGGTCAAGGCAGCCAAGATCGCCGCCTTCATCATTGGCGGTGTGGCCATCGCGCTGGCGATCCCCGCGCAGAAGCTGAACATCGCCTTCCTGGTGGCATTGGCCTTCGCCGTTGCCGCCTCGGCCAACCTGCCGGCGCTGCTGTTCAACCTGTTCTGGAAGCGCTTCAACACCCGTGGAGCGACCTGGAGCATCTATGGCGGACTCATCTCCGCAGTCGGACTGGTGTTCTTCTCCCCGGTCGTTTCGGGCAAGGTCGACGCCGTGACCGGTGCCAACCTCTCGCTGTTCGACAAAGGCATCGACTTCAGCTGGTTTCCGCTGGAGAACCCCGGAATCGTCTCGATCCCACTGGGCTTCTTCTTCGGCTGGCTGGGCACCGTGACCTCACGGGAGCCCGATGCAGAGGCGAGGTACACCGAGCTCGACGTACGCGCCATGACCGGCGCCGGCGCCGAGAAGTAAGACGGGGGTGCGGCCCAGGGATGACAGAGTCCTTGGGCC
>JBDSQP010000485.1:0-4492 GCA_039929755.1 Aeromicrobium sp.
CCTGAACGCTCTCGATCTTGCCCGACGCGAAAGACAGCATTGACAGTGAAACCTCACGGCCGTTTGTCGTGGCCCTCGCCGCTATTTTGGGCGTCGCCGTTGCCAGATGGATTCCACGTTTTCGATCGAATATCAGTACGGGTCGATACTCGGACGCTTCTGGAAAGGCGAGCCATGGCCGGGTCACGCACTGCGTGCGTATGACATCCCAGGCCGGATCGTCTTCGGAGGTCAAGCCGAGAAGGATCGTATGGTCGAGAGTCCCCGAAATTTCACTGACGTCGACGTCGAGTTGAACGAGGGCGGTGTCCTCGGATTCGCGGGCCGTATCGACTCCGGCGGGAACGCTGACAGGAATAGCGACGGCCTCGCCGGTAGGATGATGGATCAACTTGGCCGCCACGACCGGCTTCTTTGAACCGTAGTGAGCCGAGGGGCTGACCCGCACCGTCATGGTCAGATGGCTGTTGTCACGCCACGAAGCTTCGATCAATTCGGCGTGTGTTGCGATGTCGACGAACCGCGCGACAGCCGCTTTGGCTTCCTCGGCCCTGAGCGTAGACATCGTTGGCGCCGCAACGGCCGTGGATGCCTGTCGAACCCGGGCTGCACGGAGGGTGTTGCCCCACTGCTCGATGATCGAGGACTCGGTGAAGAACTCTGCGCGCTTGCGTCCGGCCTTTCGTAATCTTTCGACTGCGCGGTCGTCGAGCGCCAGGAACTCGCTGATTTGCCTGGCCATCGCCTTATGATCTCCGGCCGGGACCAGGAAGCCGTCGACGCCGTGGGTGATGATGTCCGAGGGTCCGTACGGGACGTCGTATGCGAGTGGCACGCAACCGGTGGCCATGCTCTCGATGATCGAGAGACCGAGACCCTCGTGAGTGCTGGTGAGAAGGGAAAAAGAGGAGCCGGCAAATTCGCTGGCCGGTGACTGGGTGTATCCGTGAAAGGTCACGGGCGCGTCAAGTTCCTTCGCCAACGCGCGGAGGTCGTCTTCTCGAGGACCTGTGCCATAGAGATCCAGGTGGAGGTCTGGGTGCGAGGCCCCGGCGGCGGTGACAGCGCGAAGTGCGTGGTCGAGGCGCTTTTGTGGCGCGAATCGGGCGAGTACGACTGCTCGGTTGCGGGACCGCTTGATTCGGGCCGGGACTTCGGTCCGCGGGACGATATTGAGAATCGTATGGCTGTTGTCGACGCCCCCGAGGAGCCGGCCGAAGTCGATTCTCTGCGCCTCGGTCAGGAAGACCAGAGCATCGAAATCTGCATGGTGAGCCGAAACATAGCGCCGCCAGCGATCGAGCGGGGCGTAGGGAGGCTCACGTCGACGAAGCAGGTGGCTGTTGTGGAACAGGTAGACCGTCGTCGCCGAGTCCGGACCACGATGGGCCATGAAGTCGGCAATGACCGAACTGTCGACGATCGCATAGGAGTCGGGTTCTGACATCTGACGGTCTAGCCAAAACTTCCAGAGACCCCAGGATCCGTGCCAGCCGCCGACGAACGAACCGTCGTGGCCCCAAAGCGCCGTCTGAAGGACATAATCCCCGAATTCACACATTGGCTTGCCTGTGCCGACCCGGGCCCATTCCTGGGTGGCGAGCAACGTTCCGTCGCCGCGAAGGATCTTGAGGGTGTTGGGACCGATAGTGCCGGGAACGGTCAGGTCGAGATCATATTTGGCTTCGCGAAGTGCCTCGTCGGGCAGCTCGCGGACGTCCTCCCACAAATTGTGAAGGGTTACGCCATCACCGAGCAGTCCGCGCGCGAGGAGGTCCGTGCGTACCTTGTCGATGTTGGACTGCAGCGAAAAGGTAAGGATGGAGACGGGCGTCCCGGCCGTCGTCGCGAAAGCACCCGAGCGCTGAAGCATGGCCTTCGTGAGCCCACCGAAGTTCTCAGGGATATTCCAGGTCAGGGCAAATTGGCGCCCTTGCGGAAGCCCCGGGTCCGGATGATGCTTTCGAAAAAGCGGCATCTAGAGGCTCTCGATTTTTGACTCGAGCGCCGATCTCATGATGGTCGACCAATGCTCAGTGACATGTTCGTCGTTGAAGTCCTGTGCTCTCTTGTAGGCAGCAACGCGTATCGGCGCAAGCGCGGCGGGCGACATTTTGGCCACCTCTTTGATGATCGCGGCTAGCGCGTCGATGTCATCGGCCGGGACGATGAAACCGTCGACGCCGTGTGTGATGATCTCGGCGGGCCCATAGGGCATGTCGTAGCTGATGGGGATGCATCCCATGCCCATGCTTTCGACGAGGACCAGACCGAAGGCCTCGTTGTTGCTGGTGAGCAGCGAGAAGGACGCGTCGGCGAATTGGTGCACCGCGTCGGGGAGGTAGCCACGCAAGTTGACCTGAGGTCGTGGCTTTTGTTCGAGGATGTGCTTACTCAGCGGTTTCTTCTGCGGACCGCGACCGTAGACGTCGAGTACCGGACGTCGCAGTCCAACCCGACCGACCCTGGACATCGCGACAATCGCATGATCGATCTGCTTGCGCTTGCTGAGGCTGGCCAACATGACGCCGCGATTCGACGGCCGGTCGAGCCGGGGTGGCGACTCGGGAACCATGCGACCGTTCGGGCACACGTAGCGGTTGGTGCCCGGGCCGAGCAACTTTTCGACATCGTCGAGTTGATGCTGGGTCAGGAAGATGACCGCGTCCCACTTGTCCAGCCGATCGAAAACGTGCCTCCGGCTAGCGGTGATTTCCGTGACGTCGTCGGTGCTCCCGGGAGCAAGATGCGAACCATGAACCACGTGCAAAGTGACGACGTCGTCGCGTCGGTAACTGACGAGGTGATTGGAGCTCGTCTTCGAGTCGGCGATGAACCAGGCGATGGGATCACGGGGGAGGGAGTCGAGCCAGAAGTAGTAGAAGTCCCAGACGTTTCGCCATGTTCCGAGGGGCTGACCCTTGCGGTCGCACAAAGTGAGTGATCGCTTCTTGTCGCCCGGGACCATACGGCGGTCGGAGACGAAAAGGGTGCCGTCTTCACGAAAATAATCGATCTGGTCAATCTTCTCGTCGAAGTTGAGGAGGACATTGCGCAGCGGATGGGCGTGGTCGCCGCGCTTTTCGAGCGGTTCAAATGTCGCGTCAGGCCCTTCGGTGTAGAAGGCAGCCGCCGCAGCGAGTTGCTCGTCGTCCCAGCCACGGAGGTCTTCCCAGAGATTGATGACACTGAGGCCATCGATCAGGGCGCCTCGTTCCCGGAGTTTCTGACGAATGTCGTCGTAGTCTTCGCGGAATTCGTAGGTGACGATGGTGACATCGGTTTTGGCCAACTCGACGAATGCCTTCGACCGGTGGAGCATGGCGTTAGTCATGCCTGCGTAGTTGTCGGGGATTCCCCACATGAGCGCATAGTGATTGCCGGGGGGAAGCGAGATTTCAGCCATGCGTGAAATCTTAGAGGTCGACAACGTCAGTCTGGATATCGCTCGATGCACGGCGGACAAACACAGCAAGGCCGGCGGCCAGGAATACGATCACCGCGACAGTCGGCCATAGCCAACCTCCGACGTGTGAGGCGTTCTTGGAGGCGTCGTCGCTCCCAGCCTGATTTGCGCCGGAGCCGTCGGTCGGCGTCGCGGTCGGAGGTGTTTCGGTTGCCGATGACGCCGCGGCTTTCGCTCGTTCGTCATCGCCCTTGAGTTGCACGGAGGCAGGCATGTCGGCATAGCCATTCCAGGTCTTGACTCCAGTGATCGTGAATGTTCCCGGGCCGTATGAGTACTGATAACTGCCGCCCTCGGGACCCTTGTCGCTCTCGACGCGGTAGGTGACCGTGTACGTGCCGCGAGGAAGGTCGAAGGCAAGTGGAACCGAAAGGTTGGTTGAGGTCATTTCGGTCGGGCCGTCAGTGACCTGTTTGCCGGAGCTGTCGACGACGTCGATGACCACCGGAAGTTTGGCCACCTCTTTCAGGGCAACAGTTACCGAAGAGGGGGAGAGGTCGAGCTGTTCCTGGGCATTTGGCCGCAACGAAACCGGGGGATTGTCGGCCATTGCCGACGTGGCGAACAGTGGGCTCAGCAGCATGAACGCAAGTGTCGCGCCGGCAAGACGATGCAATCGAAACATAGAACAAAGTATAGACTTTGGCGTAGTCGGAGACTTTCGTGAAATGACCGCCTACTGCAGTCCTGTTAGGCTTATTTGCGGAAATCACATTTTGCCCGCGGTGTCCCTCGGATCCTGTGGCAGACCTCGGGGGAAAGACAGTGACCAGGCTTCACCTACGCGCATTGATTGCCTGGTTTGTCTTTGCTTCGCTTGTCGCCTTGCCCGTCACCAATTCGGCTCAGGGCGCGGTGTTGGCTCATTCGGCATCCGATTCGGCGTGTCTCACTGCCGCCCTGACTTTCACCGGCGACCAGTCGTTCATTCCCCCAGGCAATCCGATCGAGCCCTACACCAGTGCAGATCCGCCTCCGCTGCTGGACGCCTGGTTCAACTCCGACGACATCAACAAGCGCGGACTC